>JAEZEM010000214.1 GCA_023417745.1 Pseudomonadota bacterium | reverse complement strand
CGATGACCCGCAACGGGTTCTGGATCTCCCGGGACAGGGCCTTTTGGTACTCGTAGTAGTTGAGCCAGGCCATGAGGGCCAGAGGGATGGTCGCCGTCAGGAGCATCACCGCCGTGATCTTACGGCGCAGGGTGCGGTACATGCCCGGAGCGACCACGGCGTCGGAACCGCCCAGGCCGGAAAGATGGCGTTTGATGGCGTCGCCGAACATGCTCTAGCCCTCCTTCCCGGGGAAGAGGATGTCGCCCGAGGCCAGCCGTCCCGAAGCCAGGCGGGCCAGGGCCGGCTCGATCTCGCCGGCCACGTTGTCGATGACGTCGACGCGCTTGTAGCGCAGGTAGTGGTAGTATTCCTCTTCCACGGCCCCGGCCACCACGGTGTCGATGCCGTGGGCCAGGACATAGTCGCACAGGTCCTCGGGGGACTGGCGGGCGAAAATGATTTCCGAGCGGGACCGCACGGTCCCGTCCTCGGCGATGTCGCAGACCAGGGCCTCGGCGGTGCGGTCGAACCGCCAGGCCACCTCATTGCCGCGAATGGCGATCAGCGCGCGATGTCCGGTCATGATCCGCTCCCTTTGCCGGCCGGGTCTTTTCTGCCTCGGGCCGGTTTTTTCGACGCTTCAGGGGCCGGTCCCCGGCCAGGGGGGGCGGCCGCCTCGGCAGCGGGCGCGACCGGCACGTAGACCGGCAGGTTGGCCGGCACAATGAGCGGCGATTTGACGGTCATGACCGCGTATTCGACGATGTTGCGCAGTTCGCGGACATTGCCGGGATAGGGATACTCGGCCAGGATGCTCATGGCCTCCGGGGAAAAGCCCCGGACGTTTTTCTTGAAGCGTTCGGCGAAGCGCTCGGCGAAATAGGCCAAAAGGAAGGGCAGGTCCTCGCCGCGCTGCCGCAGGGGCGGCAGATCCAGGCGCATGGCGCTTAGATGGTTGTAGAAGCCCGGATCGAGCAGGCCTTTGTCGGCCAGTTCGTCGGGGTTGCGCTGGGTGGCGAACAAAAGCCGCACGTCAATGGGCTGGGGGACTTTCGCCCCAAGGGGCACGACGGCCCCGGTCTCCAGGAAGGCGGCCAGCTTTTTTTGCAAGCTCAGCGGCGCGTCGGAAAGCTCGGGGAAGAAGATGCTGCCTCCGGCCGCCTCGGCGAACCGGCCGCGAATCTCCTCCAGCCCCGCCCCTTCCTGGGCGGCCCGGCCGAAAAGTTCGGCTTCCAGCAGATCGGCCGGCATGAACCCGAGGTTCATGCGCAAAAACGGTCGTTTGGCCCGAAGCGAACTCTCGTGGACGCACTCGGCGATGAGGTCCTTGCCCGTGCCGGTCTCGCCGACGAGAAGCACGGGCCGGTCGGAACGGGCAAAATCCGGCAACGTGGCCAGGATGTGCTCCATGGCCGCGCTCTTGCCGATAAGCGCCCCTTTTCCGGATTTCCGCGTCGCCATGCCGTCCGCTCCCTGCTCGACCAGCTCTTCCACGAAGTCCATGCGGTACAGGGTGTTGCCGTCCCGGTCGGGCACGCATCTGGTGTGCAGCCGCACCGGTATCCTCCGCCGTCCTCGGTTGACGATGTCGGTTACAAGCGACTGGTCGCAGCCGCCCTGGCGCAGGTGGGGGCAATCCCTTCCGCAGGTGGCCGTGCGCAGCACGTGCCGGCAGGGAAGCCCCCGAGCCTCGTCCAGCGTGAAACCCGTCAACCGTTGCAGCAGGAGGTTTAGGTGCACCACCTTGCCGTCCCCGTCGTACACCGCCGCCCCCATGGGCAGGGCGTCCAGGAGCCCCGGCAGGTCAACCATCCCTGCGGCAATCAGATCCGCCTTGTCCGTCGCTGTCACGCTCCCTCCTCCATGCCGCGGCGATCCGCGCCCGTGATGCTTTCACTTGTAGTCGAACCGCCGGGCGCATGGAAGGGAGTTTGCCGCCTAGTGCCCGCCGCTGCCCACCACGCCCGAGGCGGCCACGAGCAGGACCACGATCTCCAGGATGGCGATGACCCCGAAGATGGTCTCTTTTTTCTTGAAGTAGGCGCCGACCAGGGGAATGTAGCACAGGATGGTCATGCCGGCCAAAAGCACGATGCCGGTGAAATTGAGGAAATCGCCCTGGCCGATGAGCTTGAACCAGCCCCAACCGGTGGGCACGTTGCCCTGGGCCAAGTAGGTCTTGACCGGCTGGGACCACAACTGGGCCACGGTTTCCAGGGGCACGTGGGGCGTAATGACGCCAAGGACGTAGAGCAGGTAGGTGACGGCCATAAGGGCCAGGGAGCCCCAGCAACCGTAGAAGAGCATGTTGGAGTAGACGAGCTGCTCGGGAGGGGTCTGGGTCGTATCGGTGGTCATTTTTCTTCTCCGTATCTCGCGTGTGCGTGTCGGTAGCGTTCGATCTGCGGCAAAGTGCGGCCGATCAGCCGATGCCCAGGCCCTTTAAAAGCGCCTTGGCCCCGGAGAAGAGCAGCACGCCGATGACCATGTAGCGGATGAACTTGGGCTTGGCCTTGGCTAAAAGGCGCACGCCGACGAAGGAACCGAACATGAGGCCGACGATGGAGGGAATGGCCATGAGCGGGATGACGCAGCCCTGGTTCAAGTAGACCCAGGCGGCCGAGGTGTCGGTGATGGAGAGCAGGAACTTCGAGGTGCCGACAGCGACCTTGAGCGGCACGCCCATCATGAGGTTGAGCACCGGGACGTTGGCCCAGCCCGCGCCCAGGCCGAACATGCCGGCCATGACGCCGATGACGATGAACATCAAAAGGCCCGGCAGGGTGCGGT
>JAEZEM010000125.1 GCA_023417745.1 Pseudomonadota bacterium | reverse complement strand
TTAGAACATGTCCTTTTCGGATTCGCTGATGGTGGCCTCGATGACGTCCTGCAATTCCTTGGGCAGGCCCATGATGTCCACGTTGAGGAAGCCCCGGACGATGGTGGAGGTGGCCTCCTCCTCGTCGAGTCCCCGAGCCATCAGGTATTCGATCTCTTCCTGGGCGATCTTGCCGACCGCCGCCTCGTGGGACAGCTCCACGCCGTCCACCGAGCCGAGCAGTTCCGGGATGGCGTGGATGACGCCGCCGCCGAGAATAAGCCCCTTGCACTCCAGATGGCCCTTGGCCGGCACGGAATTGCCGCCGATGAAGCCACGCGCGATGATGGTCCCGCCCGAGGCGATGGTGCGGGAAATGATCTCGCCCTTGGTGTCCGGGGCGTTGAGCTCGATGCGGCTGCCGGTGTCCACATGGGAACCCTTGGGCGCGACGATGACGGAATTAAAGCGCGCCACCGCCCCTTGGCCGTTTAAGCGAATGACTGGGTAGGACTGAAGATCCTTGACGGGCTTAAGGAGCACGTAATTGTTGATGAAGACGCCGCCTTCTTCCACCGTGCCGCCGGTGCGCGGCCGCACCACCGTGGACTCGGCCCAATTGTGGATCATGGTGAAGGTGAGCTTGGCGTTCTTGCCGACAAAGATCTCGGTGATGCCCAGGTGGGCAGCGCCCTTGGAGCCGTGGGCCACTGAGCAGCCGGTGATGATGTGCAGCTCGGAATCGTCGGCGACGATGATGACGTTGTGGACGTTCTGGCCGATCATGTCGCCCTTGAGGAACAGGCACGACTGCACCGGTTCGGCTATCTTGGCGCCCTTCTCGGTGCGCACGAAATAGCCGCCGTGGAGATTTTCGGCTGCCGACCGGGTGAACTCGTCCTTGTCCTTGTCCACCTGGGTCCAGTAATATTGCGGCAGGCCGTCGTACTTGGCCAGGGCGTCCTTGATGTCGAGAACTTCCACGCCCTTTTGCAGGCTCTTGCAGTGCACCCGGCCGTGGTCCACCTGGAGGTAGGAGCCGGCGCGCTCACGTTCTTCCACGTCGATGCCGGACATGAGCATCTCGGCCTTGTCGGCGGCGTCGAGGGTGCGCAGGTCGGCGATTTCGCCAAGGGTCGAGCCGGAAAACCGGAAATCCTTGAGTTCGATCTTTTCCATGGCATGGCTTCCTTGAGCTAGTGTCGCGGCCACGCAAAGCGCCTCTGGCGCTTCGTGGTCGACAGACGAAAACCGTTAATTTTTCTTAAAAAATACGTTCGTATTTTTTAAGGGGCGCGACACTAGTTGAGGCAGCGGACGCATTCCTGGTAGCCGTGCTGGCTGATGTGGTCCAGGATGTCGCGGGGATTGGCCTCGCAGCACAGGTGGCCGTTATACAGCACCTGCCCCCGGTCGGCGTTCAAGTATTCGAGGATATAGCCGGTGTGGGTGATGATCAGCCCCGAGACCGGACGCTTGAGCGCCCGCTGCTGCTTCATGCTGGCCCCGGCCCGAGGTTCCAGGCCGGCGGTCAGGACTTCTCGCACGGTATGGCCGATGAGCTTCATGTTCTCCAGATCGACGCCGGATTCCGGCTCGTCGAAAAGGAGCAGGTAAGGCTTTTGGGCCATGAGCTGGAGCAGTTCCGAGCGCTTGATCTCGCCGCCGGAAAAACCGGCGTTGACGTCGCGCTCCAGGAATTCGTCCATGTTGACCTTGCGCGCCAGGGCGTCCACGTCGATCTCGCCCTGCCTGGCGCACATGCGCACCAGATGGCGGGTCTTTAAGCCATGGATGGTGGGCGGGCGCTGAAACGACATGCCAACGCCCAGCCGCGCCCGCTCGTAGATGGGGGCGTGGGTGATGTCATGGCCGCGAAAGAGGATGCGCCCTTTGGTGATTTCGTAGTTGCCAAAGCCCATGAGCGTCATGAGCAAGGTGGTCTTGCCCGAGCCGTTGGGGCCAAACAGGATGAAGGTTTCGTTGTCGGCAATGTGCAGGTTGATGCCGGAAAGCACCTCGCGCTCGCCGATTTTGACGTGCAAGTCTTCAATGCGAAGCATGATTCCCTCGCTTTTTGCGCCTGATGAGGCGTTGCTCCGCCTGGGGTCTACGGAAAAACCCCGGCAAAGTCCACTCATGGCGTCGGAAAGGGCTCCAGTCGGCAGATCGGACGGGAATCAGTGGGTGTCGTAGGCGCGGATGATGGCGGCCAGTTCGTCGCAGTCGTAGGGTTTGGCCAGATAATGGCGCACGCCGTGGCGTTTGAAGAAATCGATGTGCTGGCGCACGCCGTAGCCGGTCAGCACCACGATGGGGATGGATTTGACGGACCCGTCGGCCATGCGTACCCGGCCGATAAACTCGCGGCCGTCGATTTCGGGCAGGCGCATGTCGAGAAGCACCAGATCAAAGCGTTCCCGGACAACCGCTTCCAGGGCGCTTTTGCCGTTGTCGGCCAGGGTGATGCGGTGACCTTCGTCTTCCAGAGTCTGGCAGGCCAGGGTGGCGTGATTGACGTCGTCTTCGGCAAGCAAAATACGCAACATAAATTGCCGTTCCTCCCTGCTCATTTTAAAGCAGGAAACATGCCGTTTTAGACCATTCAATAACTAGCTGAATTAATGTCTATTTATGCCACATGAGGCCGTTTTAAGCGGTAAAAAATCCTGTTTTGCGGCAAAACGGTAAAATCGTTTAAGCCTTTTATCAGGTTTCCCGTGGCCCAGGCAAGCGCTGTTCCAGGCCCGCCTGCGCTGTCATCCTGCCGGTCAACGAAGCCCGGCGTTTCCGCAAGGCCGGGCCGTCAAGGCAGCCGATCAGGCAGAGCGGGGCGCGACCGTCCGAGCGCCCACGGCAAAGCCGTAGAGACGGGGAACAAGTCTTGAGAGGGCCTCGGCCACAAGCCAAAGCCCGAAGATGACGGCCAGCCCGCTGCCAAAATAAAAGACCACCTGCTGCACGTCGCCGACCGGTCGCCAGATGGTCAACAGCCTCGTTTGCAGCACGGACATGGTCGGCTCATGGGCCAGGTAGACGAAAAAGCTGTGCCGGCCCATGCGGGCGAGTAATTTGCTGTCGCGGATCAGGGAAAAAGCCGAGGCGCGCCAGAAGGCGGCGATGCCCAGGACCAAGTTGGCTTTGAAGCAAAACTGACGCACGCCCTCGTCGGTAAAGCCCAGGGATCTCCAGGTGACCAGCACCACGGTCAGCAGGCAAAAAGCCCAGCTGGCCGCCCGCTGCCACCAGGAGACGCCGGCAAGGGGCAACCGGATGCGGGCGGCGAACCCGCCGAGATAGAAGGCGAACATGTCGCCGGCATAGGAGTACGGCCCCTCGGACAGGCCGGTCCAGAGAAGAAAAAAGGCGATAAGCCCCACGCCCGGGGCTTCCTTGAAAAAGACCAGCAAGACCGGCGAAACCAGGAAGACGACGAGCAAGTCGCGCAAAAACCACAACGGATAGTTGATGGGCGTGGTGCCAAAGCCGAAGGTCTTGGTGAAAAGTCCTTCTCCGACCAGGAAATTCCACGAACCCATCATCTCAATGCTGCCGGCAAAATAGAACCAGGCGGCCAAGCCGGCGTTAAAAAGGATGTAGGGCACGAGCACCGAAACGAATTTCTTGCGCAACATGTCGCCGTAAGCGGCCAGGGACAGGTCGAACTTGCGCAGGAACAAAAAGCCGGAGATGGCGAAGAAAAGCGGCACGGCCACGAAATCCACATGGCCGTTTAAGACTTCGAGCATAAGCGAGGCCAAGGGGCCTGTCTCACCGGCGATGCGCACGGTGATGCCGCGCGCGCCATGGGCCAGGACAATAAGGCCGATGAGGATGATGCGCAGCACCTCAATGCGCTTGGAAACGTCGCGGTCAATGGGGTCATGGACCGGCCCGAGCATCCAGGCCGGCTTGGCGGATTCGATCACGGGGGTGAACTCCTGGTCGTGCGCCGCGGGACGCGGCGGGAATCAATGGGCGTAGGCGAGCATCTTGCGCAGTCGGGCCGGGGTCACGGAATAGCCTTCTTCACGCAGGATGCGCACGAAGCTGTCGATGATGCACTGCGTGGCAAAATCCTTCTTCGTGATGCTTTGGGAATGCATGATCTCCCGCAGCACGAGATCGATCATGTAGACGCAATGGGCTATTTCCTTGATGTCCTTGTCCGACATACCATCTCACAGACGACTGCGGCCTTGGGAATCAGGCTTCGGCAGCGGCGACAACTCCGCCATAAGCCCGACCGCCAAGGCATCATTGCCTTTTTTCGTCATGATGGCAACCACGCCACGCCCTTGCCCGGGAGGCGAACGCCCGGACTCGCCGTGCCCTGTCCCAGCCGAAAATACGACGAGCTTCAAAAGCCGTGCGCCTGGCGACGGCTGGAGGATCGGCAACCAGCCGGAGCACGGGAGAAAAGGCCGCAAGGGAGTGCGGAGCTTTGCCAGCGGGAGACCCAGGGCCGCCAGGGGCCGGCCCTGGCAAGCCGCACGAGCCTGGCGTCAAATTTCGGGAACGACGCCCTGGCCGGCGACCATGTGGCGAAAACCCGCCCCGTCCACCAAACCCTGGCGGTAAGCCAGGGAGACGTACTCCCGGCGGACGCGGTCGATGAGCCGCTCCATGTCTCCGACCAGGCCGCGCGCCGCCTCGCCGGCGTCCTCGCGGGCCAGGGCCTCCAGAGCGGCCAGGCTGTCTTGCAGTTCTTTCAGGTGAATGGCCAGTTCGCCGTCGAGTCCCTGGACATTGACCAGATCGTCGATGCGCGACTGCACCAATTCCGGCAAATGCGCCTTGCAGGTGTCCATGTCCTCCCCCCTGGCGGCAGGGTAGCCGCCGGTTGCGCCCGCAGATGTCTCTCGGGCGGGTTTGGCACGATGGCTTGGCCTATAGCGCAATGCCGAGGCAGTGTAAAATGCCGGGCAATCTTCCGGGCAGGCGGATGACGGCGTCCGCGTCGGCCAGGCAAACGCCCCGGGCACGCCAAAGGCCGCCGGCCGAGCGTTTGGGATGCAAACTCCCCAGCCTCACCCGTGACAGCCAGGGCGAAACAACGGGTATGATCCTTCAAGTCGGGCAAAAAGCCGCCCAGGCAAGCGGCCAAGCGGTCTCAGGAACGGACGTCAAGGGCTCGGAGGTCGGCCTCGATGCGCTTCCGGGCGGTCAGACCGGCCAGCCAGGATTCGGGCAGCCCGTCCCGGCCCGTAGCCGCGCCGACGAGCATCCCGGCGAGCAGTCCCCGGGCGGCGCTGTCGCCGCCGGCCATGACGTTTTGGCGCAGGCAGGTCGACAAGTCGTAGGGATAGCGGGTCACGAGATGGATGACGGCGGGCATGGCCTCGTCGATATGGCAGGTCTGGCCCAGGGCGGCGATGGCGTCCACGGTGTCGTC
>JAEZEM010000111.1 GCA_023417745.1 Pseudomonadota bacterium | reverse complement strand
CAGCCCTTGGCCGATGGCCTTGCCGGATTCGTCGAGGACGACCAGCACCCCGGTCACGGCAAGGTCCCCTTCTCGTGCTCCAGGACCACGATGGGCTTGCCCTTCTTGAGCTCCTCGCCGGGCTTGGCCACGACCTTGAGCACCTTGCCGCTGGCGGCGGACTTGACCTCGCGGGTGACGAGCTTTTCCTCGACCTTGCCCTGGGTCCACTTCTTTTCCTTCACCTCGAAGGCGTACAGCGGCTCGCCCTTTTGCACCATGCCCGACTCGGACACGGCGATGGAGACGACCTTGCCGTCGGACGGCGCGCCCACCGTGACCGTGGGCACAATGAAGGCCATGTAGCACAACACGATCACCACCAGGCAACCGACCAGCACCATGGCCGCCATGTCCTCATGGCGGTCGGTGCGAAACACGGTCATCTTGCCGCTTTTTTTCACTTCACCGGCCATATCCCAAACTCCTTAGAAAGAGGATTCCTTGCTGACAAAGAGCATGACGATGAGCAGGGCCACAGCGTACTTGAGACAGCCGGCGGCCAGACCGACCTTGAGCGGCTTGCCGCCGGCGGTTTTGATCTCGCGGATGTCAATGTAGGCGCCCTGGCCGACCAGGCCGATGCCGAAGATCCAGGACATGACGTCGCGCATGAGGTGCAGCGTGTTGGACCCCTCGGCCCCCAGCGCTCCGACCGACGACAGGAAGGTCATGCCGAAAAAGCCGATGACGAAGACCGGGAACTTTTCCTTGAGGATGCGGCCAAGGGACATGTGCTCGGCCTCGGCCTCAGCCCGCCAGTACCACATGGTGATGAAAAAGACGACGAAGGGAATGGAGATGACGCGCACCACGTTCCAGATCTCGCCGTAAGCCACGGCCGTGCCCGGGGCGATGGTCGGGTTGAAGGCCAGGCAGGTGGCCAACACCTGGCCGGAATTGAGGATGCCCGTGCCGACCCAGGCCCCGAACTGGTAGTCGGACATTTGCAGGGCCTTGCCGATAAAGGGCGAGATGAACATGGTCATGATGCCAAAGCCGAGAATGGTGGCGATGGCCAGGGCCACGTCGGAGGGCTTGGCCTTGACCGCGGGCGAGGTGGCGATGGCCGCTGACACGCCGCACACGCCGCAGGCCGCGCCCATGACGCCGATCATGGAGCGTTCCATGCCCATGAGCCGGCCAAAAAACATAACGAAGAAGATGGTGCCGAAAACAAAGGTCATGATGAGCAGGATGGCGACGCCGCCGACCTTGGCCAGGCTCTGGATGGTGTAAAGCGAGCCCAGCATGATGACGCCGGCCTTGATGAAAAGCCGGGTGGTGCGGAAGCCTTCCTCGGCCCAGGCCGGAATCTTGCCGCCGAAAAGCACGTTGCGGTAGAGCATGCCGACGATGATGGCCAGCAGGATGTAGTTGAGGTGGGTGACCTTGATGAGCCAGCCCTTCTGGCCAAATAGCACCGCGTCGGTCATCCACGGCTCGACGTAGGTGCGCAGCACCCACAGCGTGCCGACCATGAAGGCCAGCCCGGGAAGGATGGCGGCGATTTTTCCGAAAATACCCTTGTCTTCCATGATAAACCCCTCTGCTTATTTCACAATGAGCACGCTGCGCGTGGAGTATTCCGCCACCCGGGACGACACGCTGCCCATGAGCATGCGCAGCGCCCCGTGCTTGCCCGTGGAACCGACGACGATAAGATCGGCGTCGACTTCGTCGGCCGCGTCCAGGATGCCGTCGGCCGGCCGCCCTTCCTTGACGAGCAGTTCCGCCGCCAGCCCCTTGTCGGCCAGCCAGGCCTTGACCTTGCGCATGGCCCCGCCGGCTTCCTCGGACAGCGAACGGGAGACCAGTTCGCAGCCTTCCGCGCCGATCTCCTCGCTCGACAGGCACAGGTCCGGCACCACGCTGACGACAACGAGCGCGCCGCCGAACTTGCCGGCGATCTCGGCCGCCGTTTCCAGGGCCTTGTCCGCTTTGGGAGACCCGTCGTGGGCTACGAGAATCTTCATGTTTCCCCTCCTTTGTGTAGTTGCGACGGCCATTTGCAAAGAAGGGACCAAGTTTTACCAAAGCGGAACCAACCGGTTTAACATGACTTTTTTGAAAGTCTCGGGCTAAACTGCAAACTCTGGTTAGCACCCTGACGCCGGCCGGCCGCATTGCCTTTTTCCCGAAGCGGCCCCACATTCCGTCAAGGAGCGGACATGAAAAGCCTCAAGCATCGATTCCTCGTCGGCCTGTCGGTCAGCATGGCCGCCCTGGGCATCTTTTTCGCCGTGCTCATTTCCATGAACCTGCGCGACCAGCTCGTCACCGACACCGAACACAAGGCCTCGTTGGTGCTGTCCCAGGTCGAGGCCGTCCAGGCCTACGTGCGCGAGGTGCTGCGGCCTTCCATGTACGACCTGCTGCCGCCCGACGCGTTTATCCTGGAGGCCATGTCCACCTCGTTCGTCACCCGCAAGGTCATGAGCGACCACAACGCTCTGGGCGACCAGTTCCGCTATCGCCGGGTGGCCATGGGGGCGCGCAACCCCGACTACGAGGCCGACGCCTTTGAGCGCGGCGTCATGGAACGTTTCGCCGCCGATCCGGACGTGACGCGCATTGAGGAGATCACCCAGCGAAACGGCGAGGAAGTGTTCGTGGCCGCCCGGCCGGTGCGCTTCGAACCGTCGTGCCTGCGCTGCCACGGCGACCCGGCCGACGCGCCCAAGGCCCTGCTGGAACGCTACGGCGACACGCGCGGCTTCTGGCGGCACTCCGGCGAACTGTTCGGCCTGGACATGGTCACCGTGCCCGTGGCCGGGGCGCTGGGGCAGATCAAGGGCAAGACCATGGGCTTCCTGTCGCTTTTCGCCCTGGGCCTGGCCGCTTTCTATCTGACGTTGCAGGTCTTTTTCGACCGGTTGGTGGTGGTCAACCTGCGCCGGGCAACCGACGTGCTGCGCCGCTATTTCCCCAAGGAGGTCGCGGAAACGCCGAAAACCGCCGTGCCGGTGGCTGTAGAAGACGAGATCGAGGAAATCTACGCCGGCATCGACGCCATGGCCTCGCGCCTCAAGGAAGCCCGGGAGAACATCGAGGACCACGCCCAGAACCTGGAGCGCAAGGTGGCCGACCGCACCTTGGAACTGGCCCGGGAAGCCGACGAGCGCCGCTCGGACGTGTCGCTTTTCGTGGAGCTTTTAAGCATCCTCAACTTCTCCCAGACCCGCTCCGAACTCTTAAGCGCCGCCCTGGCCCGGGTGGCCGGCCGATTTGGCGCGTCCAGGGCCGCCTATGAGTGCGAATTTTCCGGCGGCGGCTCGGTCACCTGGCCCGAGGGCGCGGCCGTCCCGCCGCCGCCCGGCGACTGGCGCGCCTTGCTGGCCGTGGGCGAACTGGTCCTGGCCGACCACGTCGCGCTTATTCCCGTGCGCACCACCGACGTCAGCCGGGGGTTACTCCGCCTCTACTTCCCGGCCGACGGCCCCGGCCCCGATCCCCAGGCCGAGGATCTTTACCGGGCCATCGGCCAGCAACTCGGCATCGCGCTGGAAAACCTCGACGCCATCAATTCGCTCTTGGCCCAGAACACCCTGCTGGCCTCCATTTTTGACGGCATCTCCGATCCGCTGGCGCTTATTGACAGCGCCTCGGGCATCATCCTGGCCAACGAGCCGGCGAGAGAGCTGGCGAGGGCCCTGGAAGACCGGCCGCCCCACCCCGGCGAGCCCCCGCGCCTGCCGGCCCGGCTGGTCGGCGATCCCATACACGCCGCCGAGGCCGGACCGGACGCGCCCGTGGCCACCACCATCGCCCTGGACGGCGGCCGGTCCTTTGCCGTGGCCCGCTATCCCCTGGCCTCGCCCTCGGGCCACTCCCGGCGTTTTGTGGTCTACGCCCGGGAAAACACCGCCGAACGGCGGATGCTTGAGCAGCTGCGCCAGACCGAAAAGCTCGTGGCCGTGGGCAAGCTGGCTGCCGGGCTGGCCCACGAGATCAACAACCCGCTGGGCGTTATCGCCTGCTACGCCGAACTGCTGCGCCAATCCCTGGTCGATCCCCAAGCCCTGGACGATCTGGCCGTCATCGAACGCCACGCCGTCATGGCCAAAAAGGTGCTGCGCGACCTCCTCGATTTCGCCCGGCCCCGTCCGGCCAAGCCCGGCCCCTGCGACATCAAGGCGCTGCTTTCGGGACTGGCCCGCATCTTCGACGTCCAGGCCCAGTCGCGCCATTCCAGCCTCTGCCTGGACGTGCCCGAGGGCATCCCGCTGGCCAAGGCCGACGCCGGAGCCCTGGAACAGGTGCTCTCCAACCTCCTCTTAAACGCCCTGGACGCCGTCGAGCCGGGCCAAGGGCGCATCACCCTGGCCGCAGCCGCCTCCGAAGACGGCGGCCAGGTCAGCCTCATCGTGGCCGACAACGGCCCCGGCATCCCGGCCGTCGACCTGTCCCACATCTTCGATCCGTTTTTCACCACCAAGGAAGCCGGACGCGGCACGGGTCTGGGGCTGGCCGTGGCGTTTGGGCTCATGCGCGACATGGGCGGAACCATCGAAGCTCGAAACGACGGCGGCGCGGTCTTCACCCTGACCCTGCCCGCCTGCCACGGCCCCTGCCAGGAGGACGCCTCGTGAACGACTGCCCCCGCGTGCTCATCGTCGATGACCAGCCCGACTTCGCCAAAGGTCTGGTGCGTCTCTTGACGCCCAAACTCCCCAAGGCAGCCCTGGCCTGCGTGCTCTCGGCCGAGGCCGCCCTGGACGATCTGGCCGGCGCGCCCTGCGACGTCATGGTCACGGATCTGCGGATGCCGGGCCTGTCCGGCCTGGAACTGTTGCCCCGCGCCCTGGCCCTGCAACCGTCCCTTGGCGTGGTGCTGCTGACGGCCCACGGCGACATTGACTCGGCCGTGCTGGCGCTCAAGGCCGGGGCCTACGATTTCCTCACCAAGCCGGTGGAATCCGACCATCTGGCCCGGGTCATCGCCAAGGGGTTGGAGCGGGCCGAGCTCTTGCGCGAAAACCGCCGGCTACGGGCCGCCGTGGCCGCCTGCGGCGCGCAGACCGGAATGCTTGGGGAATCAGCGGCCATGCGCCAGGTCAAGCAGATCATCGCCGCCGTGGCCGCCTCGGACTACACCGTGCTCATCCGCGGCGAGTCCGGCACGGGCAAGGAGCTGGCCGCCCGAGCCGTGCATTCCCTGTCGCGCCGGGCCGGCGGCGCGTTCTTGTCCGTCAACTGCCCGGCCATCCCGGACCAGATTCTGGAAAGCGAACTGTTCGGGCATGTGCGCGGGGCGTTCACCGGAGCCGAGCGCGACCGGCGCGGCCTGTTCGTGGCCGCCAGCGGCGGCATCCTGGTGCTGGATGAAATCGGCGACATCCCCATGAGCGTGCAGACCAAGCTGTTGCGCGTGCTCCAGGAACGCGAGGTGCGCCCGGTCGGGTCCAGCAAGTCCATCCCGGTGGACGTGCGCATCCTGGCTTCCACCAATCAGGATCTGGAAGCCCGGATCGCGGACAAGACCTTCCGCGAAGACCTGTACTACCGCTTAAACGTCCTGACCGTGCGCCTGCCGCCCTTGCGCGAGCGGCGCGACGACATCGCGCTTCTGGGCACGGCCTTTCTGGAGCGGGCCTGTCGGGAAATGGGCATCGGCGACAAGGAGTTCTCCCCCGAGGCGTTGGCCGCCCTGGCCGGGCGCGACTGGCCGGGCAACGTGCGGGAGCTGTTCAATTTCGTGCGGCGACTGACCGTCTTTTCGCCCGGCGACGTCATCAGCGCCGGGGCCGTGACCGAGGCCGACCCGGGCATGGGTGAGACGCCCCCGGCCGAGGGTCTGGCCGAGAGCGCCTCGGCCGGCCCTTACCTCGAAGCCAAGGCGCAAGTGGTGGACGCGTTTACCCGGCGCTACGTCGAGCGGCTGCTCAAGCAGACGCGCGGCAACGTCTCGGAAGCGGCCCGGGTGTCGGGCCTGGAGCGGGTGTCGCTGCAAAAGATCCTGAAGCGGCTGGGAATTGCAGCAGACGCATTTCGGTAGAAAATACGCCCATAAATCGAACGAGATCCCCTGACTCCCCCGTTGGGGTTTCCAAAGGGGCTCAGCCCCTTTGGCCGCCGGAGGCGCTCTTCCTCTTCTCTCCCCTACTGCCGCGCAGCCGCCGTCAACACTCCCGCGCCAACCATGACGCCGCCGCCGGCGACCTTGAGGCGGCGCATGAAGCGCGGGTCCTGGATGCGGCTGCCGGCCGTGCCGGCGAGGTAGCTGAAAAGGCTCACGTTTATGGCCGAGAGCAGGCAGAAGGTCGCGCCCAAAAGCAGCAGTTGCGGGCCGGCCGGGGCGTCGTGGCTGATGAACTGGGGCAGGAAGGCGACGAAAAAGAGGATGGGCTTGGGATTGACCGAGGTGACGGCCAGGGCGTGGAGGAATTTCTTGCGGCTACTCACGATGTTGAGCTTGGGCGTGGCCGTGGCCCCGGAGCGGATCAGGCAAACGCCGAGATAGAGGAGATAGAGCGCGCCGCAGTATTTGAGGATGGTAAAGGCCTGGGCCGAGGCGGCCAGCACCGCGCCCAGGCCGGCCACGGAGCAGGTCAGCGCCACGGCGTCGCCCAGCACCACGCCGGCCACCAGCGGCCAGTTCTTGCGGCGGCCTTCGGCCAGGCCGTAGCCCACGACCATAAGGACGGTAGGGCCGGGGATGATAAGCAGCACCGAGGCGGCGGCGATGAAGGCGAGGTACAGCGGCCAAGTCATGGCGGACTCCTTTTGCCGGACTTTTACGCTTCCCCCAGGGCATCGTAAACACCGCACCGTTTGCAGCCGCCGCAGCCGGCCGGCGGGCATTTGGCCGTGGGCGCGGCTTGCTGGTAGCGCTGCCATTCGCGCCAGAGGTAATCGCGGGATACGCCGTTATCGATGAAATCCCAAGGAAAGACTTCCTCTTCCGGGCGCTCCCGGTCGAGGAAGGCGGCCGGGTCGCCGTCCCAGCGTTTGAGCGCCCGGCGGAAGCTGCCGGCTTCGACGGCGGCGACGACCAGGGGAAAAAGCGATTCGCCCCCCCGGGCGAGAAGCCCCTGGAGCCGGGCCTGGGACGGGGTTTCGGTTTCCACTCGAAACCCTTTGAGGCCCTTGACGGCGGCCCGCACCCGGGCATAGCCGGCCTCAATGGCCGCCTCGGAAGCCATGGGGGCCCACTGCATGGGGGTAAAGGGCTTGGGCACCAGCGGGTTCACCGACAAGGTGGCGTGGGCCACACCGCGCTTGCCCACGCCAATGGAGGCGGCGGCGGCCACCTTGTCGAGCAGCGGGCGCAGGGCGTCATAGTCGGCCTCGGTCTCGCCGGGCCAGCCGATGATAAGATAGAATTTGAGGTGGTTGACGCCGTGCTTGCCGGCCAGGGCCACCGCATTGAGCAGGGCCTCCTCGGAGAGCTGCTTGTTGGCGGCGGCGCGCAGGCGCGGGCTGGGGGCTTCCAGGGCCAGGGTCAGGGTGCGAAGCCCGGCGGCCCGAAGGATGGTGAGTAGTTCCGGCGTCAGGCCATCGGCCCGCACCGAGGACAGGGAAAACTTCGTGCCCCGCTCCTTCAGCCAGGTCAGAAACGGGATGAGTTCGGGCCAATCGGTCAGCGCCGTGCCGACCAGGCCGATCTTTCGCGGCGAAACGGTTTCGATGAGCGTTTGCAGGTCGGCCAGACGCGACTGGCGCGGCGGACGGTAGACGTAGCCGGCGGCGCAAAAGCGGCAGCCGTAGGGACAACCGCGATTGATCTCGACCAAAAACATGTCGCGAAATTCGGCGTGGCCCGAGACGAAGCAGGAATGGGCCGGGGCGGCGAGCAGCGTGGGCGCGCCATCGGCCAGGGCCGTGGCCCGGG
>JAEZEM010000027.1 GCA_023417745.1 Pseudomonadota bacterium | reverse complement strand
CCCTACTGGACCGGCCAGTTGACCCGGCCCCAGAACGCCACCTCCCAGACCATGGCCATGATGCCCCAGCCGCTGTCTCCGGCCGAGGGCACGCTTTCGAAGTATTTTACGAGTGACCCCGACGACTACCGGGTGACGGTCTGGCCCACCATCGCCGGCCCCACCGGCGACGTGCCCGAGCCGCCGACCAATGGGCTGACCCGCAATTTCGCCTTGCTGGGCAAGGACGGCATCATCGGCCCCACCTACATCGGCGAACCCTACAGCATGTACCTGCTGGGGCTGTTGCACCGGCCCTGGCCGGTCACCGACGCCTTTGGCCGACTGCTGGGCCTGGCCGCCGTCAAGCGGGTCATCTACAACCAGACCAATCCCTACCTGTCCTACGGGTCCTTTGGCTGGATGCCGACCACCAAGCGCGGGCCGGAAACGCTGTTCGATCCCGGCGACCTGATCGGTCCCTTCATCGCCGCCCAGCGCGATCTCGTGGTCGATCCCGACCTGGCCGCGCCGCCCGAGGCGGTCCTTCGCAACACCGATTTCCTGCCCCGGCTGCGGCTTGTCCAGGGGGCGCGTCTGGCTGCCGGCGGCTTCCCGCTGCTCCTGTCCCTGGCCAACGCCAGCCGACCCCAGTGGGCCGACGAGGCGCTGTTCTTCGGGGCCGACGTCACCGAGGCCGAACTCAAAACGCTGGGGCCGGGCTTTGGCGGCCTAACCGTCGCTGGCGGGGCCACTCCCGAACTGCTGCTGCCCTTCCTGCCGGCCAACGCCTATGAGGGCGCTACGTCCGCCGCCCTGGACGGCTCCTTTGGGCCGTTGGCCCCGCGCCAGCTCGACGATCCCCGCCACGGCGGTTCGGTGCTGGAAAAGGCCGCCCGCGTCAGCGACGGTCCGGGCGTGGTCCGGTTTTCGCTCATCGGCCACGGGACCATGCGTCTGTTCCTGCGGGCCGGGGCCGAGAGCTTTGCCGGCACGGCCAAGGTCAGTCTTGACGACGCGCCCGTGGCCGAGCTGGTGGCCGGTGCGCTCGGGCGCGGCATCGACTGGATCGACTGCGGCACGGCCACCTTCGAGCCGGGACCGCCCCATGAGCTGGCCGTGGCCATTCCCGGTCGGGGTGTTATCATTTCGGGGCTGCTCGCCGTGCCCGAGGAAGCCTATGAGGTCGCCCGGGACAAGCTGGCCGCCCTGGCCGGCGGCCAGGTCCGGGTGGTGGCCGAGGCCGAGGAAGCGACCACCACGCCGGTCGCGCCCATGGCCCCCAAGCTTTTCGTGCCGCTCATGGCCCAGGGCGCGGACGTGACTGTGGCCAGCGAAAACGCGCGTATCGACCTGGCCGACCCGCGCGGGGCCGGGGTGGCGGCGGTGGAAGGCGACGCCCCGGGCGAGGTGGTCTATACCGTGCGCTTCCCCGAGCCGGTCGCGGGTCTGACGCTCGAAAGCTATCCCCGCCTTTTCGGCGACAAGGTCGAGACGTCCTACGTGGCCGCTTCGGCCTCCGTGGACGGCGGCCCGTCCACGCTCCTGTACCGGGTGGAAGGCAGCCACGACGACCGCTGGGAGGACGTCTACAAACGCCGCGTCGTCTCCGAGATCAAGGGACCGGCCACCACCGTCACCATACGTTTCGCCATGCGCCAGGCCCAGCTGTCTTCCCAGGTCAATTCCCCCAACCAGCCCATGCGGCTGGTGGCCGACACCCCCGTGCCCGGTCGGGCCGTGCTGTCCTTTGGCGCGGCGGCTCGGCTGCCGGCGACCTTGGCCGTGGCCGTGCCCGTGGCCGGGGATTACGCCGCCGCGTTGCGCCTGATCGGCAAGGCCGGGGACACGGTCAAGCTGCCGGACGGCCGTTCGGTGGTCCTGGCCAAAGACGGCCGCAACGACGTCCCGGCCGGGACGCTGCGCCCCGGGGATGACGGCCTGGTCCGTCTGGCCCTTAACGGGCCGGCTACCGTGGCCTGCGACGCCGTGGAGCTGACCCTGGGCGAGGAAGCCGGCCCGGCGGCCGGTGCGGACATCGCCTACAAGCGCCAAAACGCCGGCCGCTACGACCTGACCCTGCCGGCCGGCGGCGGCTTCCTGGTCTTTTCCGAAGCCTTTCACCCGAGTTGGGGACTGACAGTCGGCGACAAGCCGCTCACGCCCCTTAAAGGCTTGGGATTCATCAATGTCTATCATCTGCCGTCCGACACGTCCGGCCCGGCCGAGCTGCTCTACCGGGATGAGGCCATCATGGCCAAGCTCGTGCCCGTCATGAACGCCGGTTGGATCGTGCTGACGTTTGCCGCCCTGGCCCTTTTCGCGCCGGACCTGCTGCCCGGCCGGCGAAAGGCTCCCCGGGCCGATTGAAGCCCGGGGCGATCCCGGCTATGGTCCGGCCTCCCGGCGAGGCCGGTTGGAGCGCTATGCCGAAAACCACGTCGCGGACCGCCGCCTATGTCAAACTGGCCCGGCCGCACCAGTACGTCAAAAACGCCTTTGTCTTTCTGCCGCTGTTTTTCGGCTGGAAGCTCACCGACCCGGCGGCGCTGTGGAGCGCCTGCCTGGCCTTTGCCGCGTTCTGTCTGGCCGCCAGTGCCGTCTATGTCGTCAATGACTTGAAAGACGTCGAGGAAGACCGGGCCCACCCCACCAAGTGCAACCGGCCCCTGGCCTCGGGCGCGCTGACTCCGGCCCAAGGCCTGCGCTTCGCCGGGGCGCTGTTGGCCGGCGCGGCCGGGCTGACCCTCGTTCTCGGCTCGGGCGGCTTTGCCGCCATCCTGGCCGGCTATCTCGTCATAAACGCCCTCTACAGCTTTGCCCTCAAGCACAAGGCGCTCATTGATCTGGCCTGCATCGCCGTGGGCTTTGTGTTGCGGGTGTTTGCCGGCGGCGTGGTCACGGCCGTGACTCCCAGTCACTGGATCGTGCTTATGACCTTTTTGCTGGCGCTGTTTCTCGGCTTTGCCAAGCGCCGCGACGATCTGCTGCTCTCGGCCGCCGGCTGCGAGAAAACGCGGCGATCGCTGGATGGCTACAATCTGGAGTTCGTCTCGGCCGCCATGATCATCATGGCGGCGGTTGTCATCGTCAGCTACATCCTCTACACGCTTTCCCCCGAGGTCATCG
>JAEZEM010000492.1 GCA_023417745.1 Pseudomonadota bacterium | reverse complement strand
TCCACGCCGTCGCCGGCCAGCAGACACGCCGCCCGCAGCTTGTCCCAATCCTCGCCGGCCTCCCTGGCCTTGCGCTTCCAGCGGGTGGCCGTGCCCGGGGCCACGCCGACCCGGGCGGCGGCGATCTCCAGGGGCAGGCGCTCATGGACATAGGCCGCCCGCACGGCCGCGACTTTTTCGGAGCCATGGGCCATGGCCTACCACCCCATCTTGGCCCGGATAAAGCCGATGGTCAGAGAGACCACGCCGCCGGCCAGCGCGCCGCTACTTGCGCCGACCACCATCGCCCGCCGCTCCACGGTGTCGAGACGATCCACCACCGTGTCCATTTTGCCGTCGATACGGCGCAGGAGCGCCACCTCCGTGGTTTCTTCCGCTCCGTTTCCGCTCATGATTTGCCCCCTCCAATGAGACGATCCAGTTTGTCTTCGATGGCCTTGAGGCGGTCCAACATTTCGGTCCGCATCAACAAATAGTCGTCGCGGCGCACGCAGCCTTCCGCCACCTTTTCCCGCAAGGACGCCACCTCGGCGTCAACGCGCTTCTGCGCTTCCTTGAGACTGTTGACCCACAAGCCACCGAAAAAGGCGACCAAGCCCAAGAGCACATTGACGCCCAGCGATACCCAGGTGGCGGCGTCCATCAGCGGCCCCCGTTGTCCGTGACCAAGTCGATCAAGGCGTCCAGTTGCGCCTCCATGTCCTGGCTGCGTGCGCCAAAGTCGCGGATATGGGCCAGGATGTCGGCCGGGGTCACGGCGCGGACAGGTCGTAATCCGGGACCAATGGCCGGGGCGGCGTCGGGCGCTCCAGCAACTGGAGCGGAATCGCCGGCTTCGGGCACGGCACCACTACCGGCACGACCGGCGGTACCGATGGCTTCATTGTACAACCGCACAAAATCAGGGCCGAAAGAACAAGTAAGGCCAGCTGTCGCACGTGGTATCCTCCTGGTGATGTCCTTGATTTTGGCCGTGCTTTCGCACTTGGTCCGGTCCAGCTTGGCGGCCAGGGCATTGACCCGGCCGGTCGCCGCCTCCAGCTCTTCGCGCGCCTTGCGTTCCGCCTCGGCCCAGGCCTTGGCCTGTTCGGCCTTCCAGGCTTCGGCCTGGGCGGAAAGCTCGGCCACCTCGGCCCGACGGGCGGCGTCGGCCCGCTCAAAGCCGGTCCGATAGCCGGTCCCAAAGGCCAGGGCGCAGGCAACGAGCGCCGCCAGGGCGGCCCACAGCCACTTATTGAGCAGCAGCGACATGGCATACCCCCTGGCCCCAGCCGGCCCGGATGTAGAGCGGTTCGAGCGTCCCCAGAATGCGGCGGGGATAGCCCCGGTTTTCCCGGAAGGCGGCCTCGGCCCGGCCGGCGTTAAAACGTTCAATGTGGCCGAACCAGGTTAACGGGTCCGCGCCTTGCTTCTTGGCCAGGGCCTTGTCGCGCTGCACCCAGCCCAGGCCGCCGTTGTAGCTGGCCAGGGTCATGGCCATGCGTTGGCAATCGTCCCGGGCCGCCACCCGGTCCCAGAGCCATTTGTCGTAGGTGGCCAGGGCGCGCATGGCCCAGCCGGGGTTGAAGGGCGCGTTGTCGGCCAGCTCGGGCGCCATGTCCGCGATCCAGGCCGAGGTGGCGGGCATGAACTGCGCCAGGCCGCGCGCGCCAACAGGAGAGACGGCGTTTTCACGCCAGCGGCTTTCCTGGTGCACCTGGCCGGCCAGCGTCGCCACGGGCGCGGAAAGGCCGAAGGCGTACCGGGCGCACCGGGTCAGCTCGGCCCGATGGCGCAGGGCATTGGGCGGGATGGAATCGGCCCGGGCCAGGGAAGCAATGCCGAGCAACACCCCAAGGGCGAACACCAAACACACCCCCAACCAAAATCCCGAACAGAAGTGCTTGGGAATGCAGCCCATGGCTACAGTCCCAGGCAAACGGCCAACATGCAGCCGGTGACGATGAGGGCGCGACGCAAGAGCGTGCCGGCGAAGATGAGCTGATAGCCCGGCACCACGGCATGGTCCGCCTGGTCATCGGGATAAACGGCGTCATGGGCGCGCCACTCCCGGGCCAGGTAGCCGTCCGGCCGCGCATACGGAAAAAGCCAACGGTCGATCCAGTAGCCGGCATAGGCGGACAGCAGCAGCTGCACGATTTTGTAAAGCAGCACCGGCAGCTGCACCGGCGAAACCACCGCCAAGGCGGCCAACAGCACGGCCGCCGCCATGGAACAGACGATCAGACGCGGGGGGTGAAACTGGAACTTGTCGAGCACAAACGCCTCCTTGCATTGTAGTTCGGAGGCGAAAATGGAGTCGCCCCCGTCAGCCGCCTATACTAGGCGGCATGACGGGGGCGGAAAGGATGAAGTGGTTCAGAGGGGCTGTATCGGAAAGCTCTTATTTTCTCGTGTCCACGCTCATGGAGAGAAGAAGACCAACGCCAGAGACGAATTGAGAGCTACACAATGTGCTATCAATACGGGCAGCTCTCTCTTTTCCATCCAGAAAATCACCAGTTTTTTCACCAAGTAGCGCCTTGTGAAGCTTTTGAAGAGTGTCTTCTGCAATATTTTGCCTAGCTATTTTCCCCATTATTTTGGTCACAAAGCCTGCAGAAAGAAATGCATGAAGAGCAGAGGCTTCATTCTTCTGCCACTCTACGCCGAACAGGATTGTTTTTACTTTACCAGTTTCTTTGTTAAGCGTTATGGCCACCGCTGTTTGCGACGACAAGTCTTCACCTGAACTTGACCTAAGTTCTTGGGCTGACTTCATTTTAATGCTAATTGTTGCCACGTCGTTTATGATATTCAAATTTGCATCTTGAGCGAAGTCTTTAAAGCCTCCATCGCTTGCCGCTTTATTGACTGCTTGTAGTATATTCCCTCCATGTAATTTCACTAAAGCACTTTCTTCAGCTGACCATGCCGTTCTAG
>JAEZEM010000469.1 GCA_023417745.1 Pseudomonadota bacterium | reverse complement strand
TCGTCAGCGGCGGCGTCGTCGTCCATCTCCACGAATCCGAAGCCGCGCGGTTTGCCGGTCTCGCGGTCGGAAATCAGTTTGACGGACTGGACGGGGCCGTAACGGCCAAACAGGTCACGGACGCTTTCCTCGGTGGTGCGGAAGGGCAGGTTGCCAACATAGATGTTTTTGGACATGAGACACGGACTCCCAAAACGGTTGACGTCAGCGAACGCGAAGCGTGGACGGAGGAGTGAGGGCTACCCGCCGGCTACGCTCCTCCCCGGGACAAACCCATCGGCCCAAGGGCCGTGAAGGCCTGACAGTTGGAGTGCGCCTGTCCGTCGGGACGGCGGAAGAAGAGATGGCAGGGGTTGCGCACTCGTATTCCAGACTCCGTTAGAGTCTCGCCGCGCAAACACGGGGAGGACGGTCACGCACCACACGCGAAGTCGTCACGGGTTTGAGCGAACATGGAAAACGATACCGAACCGGTCAATGGCTGGCAAGAACAATTGTTCCTTTTCTCCCTTACGTCCTGAAATTTTTCCGATTTGCCAGGCCTCGCACGGCTTTTGGGGCCATTTTTCCCGACGAAAAGAGGATGCTTTCAGTCACGAAACAGGGTATGCTGCCAAGTGCAACGTGTGAGCGCCAGAATGGCCAACGTCAGGGAGGGCAGTACGACGCCATGACGGAAAAAATCGGGGCCAAACGGTTTGCCGTGGCCGTGTCGGTGCGGGAAAGCTACAAGACGGGGTTTGGCGGCACCACCCAGAGCGCCGAGCGCGCGATCTATTATTACGCCGAGAATACGCCCGAAACGGGCATCAGCATTCAGGCCCTAAACGGCAACAGCGTGCCCAGCGGCGAGGTCACGCCGGTGACCGAGGAAGAGTTTCTCCAGAAGTTCAAGCCCGAGCCGCTCATGTACTACAATCTGGTCAAGCCGCGCATGGAAGCCATGCAGGTCGAGCTGGAGCGGGGCGAAAAGCATCTGGAGGCCGGACGGCTGGAGCGGGCCGAGGAAGCCTTCCAGAAGGCCCTGAGCTACGACGCCGAGAATTTGCGGGCCATCTTTGGCCTGGGCAACGCCTATCTGTCCGGCGGCAAGCTCGACGACGCCCGCGACATCTTCGACAAAATCATGGGCATCGAGCTGGCTTTTGGCCCGGAAAACAAGTTTCTGTTCAACGAGTTCGGCATCCGGATGCGCAAGGCCGGGCTGCTTGCCCTGGCCAAATCGTATTACGAGAAGGCCCTGGCGGTCAGCGAAAACGACGAGAACCTGCTGTTTAACCTCGGCCGGGTGCTCTACGAGCTTGAGGAGTACGACGGCGCGGTGGAAGCGGCCGAGCGTTGTCTGGCGCTCAACCCCGGTTTTCTCATCGCGGCCAAGCTGGCCAAGGCGGCCCGCCGCCAGGCGGCCAAGGCCCCGGTCCCGGCTGGAGACGCTGCGTCTCCGCCCTCATCAGACGCCTGACCACCCCACCGACCAGACAAGCGACCCGCGCCGATACCCCCTAACCCCTTTCCCCGTTGCAGGGGTCCGGGGGGATCATCCCCCCGGCCGCCGGAAGCATTCTTCAATCTTCTCCGTCCCCTAAAACAAACACGCCACCAGTTCCTCCACGCCCACGCCCAGCAGATAGTCGCCCAGTTCCACCTCGCCCAAGCGTTCGGCCAGGGCGTCGCGGTCGTGGCGGCAGCCGCTAAGCGCCGCTTCCAGCTCGGCCACGTCGCGCCGGCCGAAATAGTCGCCCAATAGCCGCGCCGCCCGGATGACGCCGCCCTTGACGTCCAGATGGGCCTCGATGAGCCCGCCGGGCGTGCGCCGCGTCCGGGAGAAGCCGTAGGCCGGCGAGGCCCCGAAATTCCAGGCGTAGGTCCGGTAGCGGCTCTCCGCCAGCGCGGCCGCGCCGGCGGCCTCGTCCGGGGCCAGCGCCAGCTCGTCCGGCGTTGCGCCCGGGCAGACATGGGCCATGACGTGGGCCATGAAGTCGGTCACGGCCATGGGCGCGGGCAGGTGGGCGGCGATGTTGGTGACGCGCTTTTCCACGCTTTTGACGGCCTTGTCGCGGTACTTTTCGGGATCGACCCGAAGCGCTCCGGCCAGATGGGAGACGTCGGCGTCAAAGAGCAGCGTGCCGTGGTGCAGCACCCGGTCGCGCCAGACGTGCTGGGCGTTGCCGGAAAACTTTTTGCCCTCGATGGTCAGGTCGTTTCGGCCCTCGAAGGCGCAAGGCACGCCCAGATCCGCCACCGCCGCCAGGATCGGCGCGGTAAAGCCCTGGAAGTCCATGGCCCCGCCGCCAAGGCTGATAAACGTGAAATTGACGTTGCCGAGATCATGGAAGACCGCGCCGCCGCCGCTTAAGCGGCGTACCACCGGGATGCCCCGCTCCCGCACGAAGGCTTCGTCGATCTGGGCCAGCGTGTTCTGGTTGCGCCCGACAATGACGGCCGGGGCGTTTCGCCACAGCATGAACACGTCGGCGGCCGCGTTTTTGAGCAGCCATTCCTCGGCGGCGAGATTCAGGGCCGGATCGGTGGTCTCAAGCACAATGGCGCGCACGGCAGATCCTTTGAGGGCAGCGGTTGTCAGGCGTCGGGGCCGAGTTCGCCGGAGCGCTTGACGGCGCGAAGGAGCCTAAGTCCCAGCAGCACGGCGGCGGCGCAGCCCAGCGCCCCGAAAAGCGAGATGTCGAAGACGAGCGGCGGCACCCGGCTGGCCAACACCTGGCAGGAGCCCAGGAACAGGGCCGCCGTGACAATGCCGTAGACGAGGCGGTTTATGGTGGCGTCCAGGCCCCGGTGGACGAGGTGCACGTCGAGCCGGCCTTCGCGAGCCCGGCGCAGGATCTCGGCGGCGTCGCGGGGAAAGCTCTCGACCAGGGCGTTCCAGTCGCGCCAGCTGCGTCTGGCCCGGGTGAAAAGCGCCCCGGGCGAGAGCCGGCGGGCAATGATCTTGCCGGCATAGGGCGCGATGACGTCAATAAGCGAAAAGCCCGGGGAGAGCGTTCGCGACGCGCCTTCGAGCACCACGAAAACCTTGATGAGATGGGCCACCACCGGCGGCAGCAGGATGCCGTGGCGGCGCACGATGGCGGCCACGTCGGCCATGGCCCCGCCCAGGTCGAACGCGCCGAGCTCCTGGCTGGCGTAATCGGCCACGAAATCCTCGATGTCGGCCAGCAGCGCCGCCCGGTCCAGGCCAGGCGGCAGCCGGCCGATGCGCATGACCTGTTCGGTGAGCCCCTCGGCGTCGCCCTCGACCACGGCCAAAAGCGCGTCTTCCATGGCCCGGCGGGTGCGCTCGTCGATGCGCCCGACCATGCCGCAGTCGAGGATGCCGAGCCTGTCCCCGGGCAGCACCAGCAGATTGCCGGGGTGCGGATCGGCATGGAAGAAGTTGTCGCGGAAAATCATCTCCAGAAACGCGTCGGCGGCAAGCCTCGCCATGGCCGTGCGCCGGGCCGCGGCCTCGGGCGACAGCTCGCCGGCCAGGCGCGACAGCGGCTCCCCGACCAGCTCCTCCATGGTCAGCACCTCCCGGGCGCAACGCTCGGGATAGGGGCGCGGAAAGGCCACGCCCGGCTCGGCGGCGAAATTGGCCGCGAAATGGCGCAGGTTGCGCTCCTCGCGCACGAAATCGAGTTCCCGCAGGATGGTGCGGCGCATCTCGGCGGCCACGGCCAGAGGCTGATACAGCCGCAGCTCCACCACCCCCCGCTCGGCCAGCTCGGCCAGCCCCATGAGGATGTCCAGATCGGCCCGCATCCGTTCCTCGATGCCGGCATGGCGCACCTTGACCACCACCGGCGTGCCGTCGGGCAGCCTGGCCCGGTGCCCCTGGCCGATGGAGGCGCTGGCCAGGGGCACGGGATCAAAGCTCTCGAAGAGTTCTTCCACCGGCGCGCCCAGGGCCTCGCGGATCGTGCGCTCCACCGCCTCGGGCGGATCGGGCTCGGTGTCGGCGCGAAGCTTGGCCAGCTCCGCCGCCAGCTCCGGCCCGACGAGATCGGCCCGGGTGCTCAAAATTTGCCCGAGCTTGACGGCCGTGCCCCCAAGCTCGGTCAGGGCCAGCCGCAGCCGCTCCTCGCGCCTAAGCGTCGCCAGGCTCGCGCCGCTGGCGCTCACCAGCAGGTCTTTCAAAAAGGCGGGGTCCGTGGCGGCCAGAAACTCGGCCAGGCCGTAACGCGCCAGCACCCCGGCGATTTCCCGGAATCGGCGGGCGTTTCTGGCGAAATGCGGTATCGAGGCGAGTGACAGCATGGCGGCGCGTCCCTTAAAAAATACGATAGTATTTTTTAAGAAAAATTGCTGGTTTTAATCTGTTGCTCCTCGTGGACGCGGCGCGAGAGCCTGAGGAGGAGAGGCCGAGGAGGAAGAGAAGAATGCCTCCGGCGGCCGGGAGGGGGTTACCCCCTCCCGGACCCTCCCTGAAAGGGGGGATGGGGCGGCCGGTGGTAATCTCGCGCGCCCTTGGGGCCTAGATCGGGCAATCGGGGGGCTGGCGACGCCAGCGGTAGGCCTCCACGGTGTTGCTCATCAGCGTGGCGATGGTCATGGGGCCAACGCCTCCGGGCACCGGCGTCATGGCCGAGGCCACGTCGGTGAGGTTGTCGTAGTCCACGTCGCCGCACAACTTGCCGTCAGGCAGGCGGTTCATGCCCACATCCACGATGACCGCGCCGGGCTTGACCATGTCGCGGGTGATGAGCTTGGGTTTGCCGATGGCCGGCACGATGAAATCGGCCTCGCGCACCACGGCGGCCAGGTCCGGCGTGCGCGAATGGCACACCGTCACCGTGGCGTTGCCAAAAGGCGAAGCGGCCGAGAGCAGCATGGCCATGGGCTTGCCCACGATGTTGCTGCGCCCGATGACGACCGCTCGCTTGCCGGCCGGGGAAAGGCCGTAATATTCCAGAAGCTTGATGACGCCAAACGGCGTGCACGGCTTGAGGCAGGGCAAGCCGATGGACAGCCGCCCGACGTTTTCCGGGTGGAAGCCGTCCACGTCCTTGTGGGGATCGACCAGGGCCAGACAGCGCTGGGCGTCCAAGCCCTTGGGCAGAGGCAGCTGGAGCAGGATGCCGTCGATGTCCTCGCTGCTGGACAGTTCGGTGATGAGCTTCTCCAGGGCGCACTGGGTAATGCCGCCGTCGAGCCGCCAGATGCGGGAAACGAAGCCCACTTCCTCGCAGGCCTTTTCCTTGTAGCGGACGTAAATCTGGGAAGCCGGGTCCTCGCCGACCACAATGACGGCCAGATGCGGCGGCCGCCCATGCTGGCGCACCAGGGCGTCCACGTCGTTTTTCACGCGCTGGCGCAATTCGGCCGCGACTTTTTTGCCGTCAATAAGCAGCATGGCGAAATCTCCTTGAA
>JAEZEM010000381.1 GCA_023417745.1 Pseudomonadota bacterium | reverse complement strand
GGCACGATGGCCCCGTTGCGCCCGGCCAGCCCCACGGTGACGCAGCCCTTGTCCCGGGCGGCGCGCAACGCGGCCAGGACGTTGGGGCTGTTGCCCGAGGTGGAGATGCCCACCACCACGTCGCCCGGCCCGGCCAAGGCCTGGACCTGCTTGGCGAAGACCCGGTCGAAACCGTAGTCGTTGCCGATGGCGGTCAGGGCCGAGGAGTCGGTGGTCAGGGCCAGGGCCGGCAGGGGCGGGCGCTCCAGCTCGAATCGGTTGACGAACTCGGCGGCCAGGTGCTGCGCATCGGCGGCCGAACCGCCGTTGCCGCAAAAAAGGATCTTGCCGCCCCGGGCCAGAGACACGGCCATGGTACGGGCGGCGGCGTCCACAAGCTCGGCGTGGTCGGCGAAAAAACGGGCGCGCGCGGCGGCGGCCTCCTCGACATACGAGGCGATGAGACGAAGGGCGTTTTCCGACATGGGGTTCCTTATGGCGACGGCGGCGTGCGCCGTCCGGGTCCCCTTGTAGCCAAACGGCGGCCCGCTGACAACGCCGCGCTTGCGGTTTGAATTCCGCGGCAAATAGGCTAGACTTAATGATCAACGCGAAGGCGGGACAAGGCAGCATGGAACCGACGCTTCTTGGCCGGGTATCCGATGAACGGTGCGTGAGTCTCATTGGCATGGCCGGAGCCGGCAAGACCACCCTGGCCGGGCTTTTGGCCCGACGCCTGGGCTGGGCCTGTCTGGACACCGACCGCCTCATCGAGGCCCAGTGCCGCGCTCCCCTGCCCGACATCCTGGCCAGTCAAGGACTGGCCGGCTTTCTGGCCCTGGAAGAAGACGTGGTGGCCGGGCTTGGCGTCAAGCGTTGCGTGGTGGCCACGGGCGGTTCCGTGATCTACGGAGCCCGGGCCATGGCCCGCCTCAAAACCCTGGGGCCGGTGGTCTACCTGTCCATTGATCTGCCCACCTTTCTGGCCCGGGTGGGCGATCCCGGGGAACGCGCCTTTGTCATGCCCGGCGGCCTGACCCTGGCCGACGTCTACGCCGAGCGCCAACCCCTGTACGCCGCCGCCGCCGACCTCACCGTGGCCAGCTGCGGCACGACGCCCGAGGCCTGCGTCGAAACCATCCTGCAAGGAATCCGGTCGTGACCATATCGTTTCCGGCCTCCCGCACCCGGGCGGTCCTCAAGAAATTGACGGCGCTCTACGCCGACATGGACGCGGCCTACACGGCCGCCGCCGCCGCCGCGGGCCTGTCCTGCGCCGGCTGCGCCGAAAACTGCTGCACAAGCTTTTTCCAGCACCACACCAACGTCGAATGGCTCTACCTGCGCGAAGGCTTGGCCAAACTGCCGCCCGAACGCCGCCAAGCCTACGAAGCCCGGGCTCGGGACTACTTGGTTCAGGCCAAGGAGGCGCTTGGGCGCGGCGAGACGCCCCAGGTCATGTGTCCGGTCAACGACGACGGCCTGTGCGGCATCTACGGCCACCGGCTCATGATCTGCCGGCTCCACGGCGTGCCCAACGTGCTGCTGGCCGGCATGAACATTCGCGAATTTCCCGGCTGCAGCCCCTGCCAGCGCCTGACCGCCGCCGGCAAGGAAGCCAAGGCCATGGACCGCACGCCGCTTCTGCGCCGACTGGCCGGCCTCGAAATGGAACTGTGGGGCAGCAAGCCCGGCCGACCGCCCAAGGTCGACCTGACCCTGGCCGAGATGATCGTGGCCAGCGGCTCCGGCGGGCAGGGCGGGGCGTGATAGACTAAGAGGAAGAGGCCTCCGGCGGCTGGGGGCCTGAGGCCCCCAGACCCCCCGAATGGGGGAAAGGGGTTAAGGGGGGCGGCGCAGGTCGCCTCCCGGCCCCCCGAAAGGGGGAGAGGGTTTAAAGGGGCGTGGCGTTGTCGGCGATTGGGGCAGCGCCATGGGTGAGGGGGCCGGCGGTCGCCGCCGGGAACAGGAAAAGGGGGATGGCATGGATGCCTTGCGTTTTTCGCGGCGGGTTGCTGTCGCGCTGGCCGGCGGTCTGCTCCTGACGGCGGGCCTTATGGGCTGCGCCCGGACCACGGTGTCGCATCTCGAATCCCGGCCGGCGGTGACCGCTGCGCCGGCCAACTTGGCCATGAAATATTTCCGCTTCGAATTCACCGGCAAGCCGACCGATGCCGGCTACGTCCTGCGCGGCCGGGCCATGCCCGTGCCCGACGATCTGCCGCCCTGGTGCGACCGGCTGGAGGAGCTGACGCTGTCCGCCTACCTGCGCGACCCCTCGGGAACCGTGCTGTCCACGGCCGAGAAGCGCTACCCCGGCATGAACCTCGGCGACGGCGCGGCCGTGCCCTTCGAGTTCACGCTCTCCCCCGACGGCGACGCGCCCGGCAACTACGCCATTTCCTTCGGCTACAAGGCCGTTTTCGGTTCCAAGGCCGCCCGCAGCGCCGTCTCTCCTGCCGGCCCGCCCCCGGCCGGCGCCGTGTTCTTCGCCGGTGAAGGGGCCGTGCGGATGCAGTAATAGGCAGAGCATACAAATTTGTCGCGCGCCCTACACCTTTGTGGGGCGCGCTGCTTTTTTGTCGGGCCGGCGGAACGGAAAAATCGGCCTCACTGGCCGATTGGCGGCCCCGGCAAGGTTTGGCACGCCCCTTGTAATAAGCCCATCGACCCCGGTGCCCGGGGACGCGGCCGGACGGGAATCCTCCACTCGAAAGGCCGCCTCCCCACCCCTCCTTGGCTGGTTATGGTTAGGCGTTCCGCGTACGTGCAGAAGCGGCGTTGCAGCAATGCAGCGCCGCTTCTGCGTGCGCGCCCCGGCCCGGGCATCCGTTGCGGCCCGGACGCCAAACCCTTTACGCGCCCGCCCCATTGAGGTAGCGCCAAGGGGCCGGCAATCCGACCAATGTCCGGCCAAGCGCCATGATCATCCGCATCGCCCTGCGAAATCTCCTGCACGACCGGGTGCGCCTGGCCGTCACGCTGACCGGCGTGGTCTTTGCCGTGGTGCTTATCGCCGTCCAGGGCGGGCTTTTCGTCGGTTTCACCCGGGCCACCTCCTGCGTCATCGAAAATACCGAAGCCGAAATCTGGGTCGCCTCCCGGGGCGTGCGCAATTTCGACGTCACCCACCCCCTGCCCGACCACAAGTTCCACCAAATCCTCGGCGTGCCCGGCGTGGGCCGGGCCGAGCGCTTCATCGTGCGCTTCGCCAACTGGAAAAAGCCGGCCGGCGGCCAGGAATCGGTGGAGGTCATCGGCTTTGATCCGGGTTCGGGTCTGGGGCGGCCCTGGGATGTCGTGGCTGGTGCGGAAGCGGCCTTGCTCCTGCCCGATGCCGTGGCCGTGGACGAAATCTATCTGGGCAAGCTCGGCATCAAGGGCCTGGGCGACCGGGCCGAGATCAACGACCGTCGGGCCAGGGTGGTGGCCCTGACCCGCGGCATCCGGTCGTTTACGACCTCGCCCTACGTGTTCACGTCCTACGAAAACGGCCTCAAGTACGCGAGCCTGGGCCGCAGCCAGAGCGCCTACGTGCTGGTGCGCCCGGCCCCCGGGGTAGCGGCGCAGGCCCTTCGCGACGCCATCGCCGCTGGCGTGCCCGACGTGGACGTCTTTACTCGCGAGGACTTCTCCCGCAAAACCCAGCACTACTGGATGTTCACCACCGGGGCCGGCATGGCGCTTTTGATTGCCGCCTCTCTGGGGCTGGTGGTCGGCGGCGTGGTGGTGGCCCAGACGCTCTACGCCACCACCGTGGACCATCTGCCGGAATTCGGCACCTTGCGGGCCATGGGCGCGCCCGGGGGCTACATCCACCGCATTATCGTCGCCCAGGCCGTGGCCGCCGCCCTGGTGGGCTACGGCTTTGGCATCGCCATCAGCTATTTTCTGGTCGGTCTGGCCGAGCGCGGCGGGGCGTCCATTGTGCTGCCGCCGGGCATGGCCGTGGGGCTGTTCTTCCTCACCGTGGTCATGTGCGTGACGGCTGGGCTGGTCTCCATCCGCAAGGTGACCAGCATCGACCCGGCCATGGTCTTCCGGGGAGCCTGAGGGACATGGCCGCCGCCAAGACGCTGCTTGCCGCCCGGGGAGTGGCCAAGACCTTCCGCCTGGGCAAGGTGGAGGTTCCGGCCCTGCGCGGCGTGGACCTGACCGTCGGGGCCGGCGAGGTGGCGCTGCTCATGGGTCCGTCGGGCAGCGGCAAGACCACGCTGCTCTCCATCCTGGGCTGCATCCTGTCCCCCAGCGCCGGCAGCGTGGCCGTCCTGGGCCGCGACACGGCCGGCCTGCCCGAGGCCGAGCTGGCCAAGGTGCGCCTGGCCCACTTCGGCTTTATTTTCCAGGGCTACAATCTGTTTCCCACCCTGACCGCCGAGGAAAACGTCCGGTTGGCCCTGGACCTGCGCGGCGTCGAAGGAGCCGACGCCGTGGAACGCTCCCGGGAGGCGCTTTGCGCCGTGGGCCTTGACGACAAATTTCGGATGCGCCCGAGGGATTTGAGCGGCGGCCAGAAGCAGCGCGTGGCCATTGCCCGGGCCTTGGTCGCCGAGCCCGATATCCTGCTTGCCGACGAACCCACCGCCGCCCTGGATTCCGAGACCGGCAAGGCGGTCATCGCGCTGTTGCGGGAACTGGCCGTCACCCACGGCCGTTCGGTGGTCATCGTCACCCACGATCCCCGCATCGCCGCATTCGCCGACCGGGTCATCCGCATCGAGGACGGCCGCATCGTCGGCCAGGGACAGGAGGTCTCGTAACCATGCTGCAACGCGCGCTTGTTTTGGCCGTGGCCGCCGCCATGATCATCGGTGGCGCGCTGTGGCTGCGCTCCAATACCCGTCCCCGAAGCGCGCCTGGGATCCAGGCCGCCGCGCCGGCCAGGCAGGCCCCCGCCCCGGAGACGACCGCGTCCAAGCCGGCCCCGGCCGGTCCGGCCTGGGTGGCCGCGCCGGGCAAGGTGGAGCCGGTGTCCGAGGAGATGCGCCTGGGCTTCGACATCGCCGGCAAGCTGGCCGAGGTTTCGGCCGAGGAGGGCGACCGGGTGCGCCAGGGGCAGATCCTGGCCCGCCTGGCCGCCGACGAATACGCCGCCCGCATCGACGCCGCCGAGCAGGTGCTGGCCGCCAAGGAGGCCGCCCTGGCCAAGGTGCTGGCCGGCTCCCGGGACATGGAGCGCAAGGAAGCCCGGGCGGCCGTGGAAGAGGCCCGGGCCGTGTCCGAACAGGCCAAGATCGAGCATCAGCGCCGCCGCCAGCTTTTGAACAAGGAAGTGCTGTCCCAGGAAGAGGCCGACCGGGCCGAACGGGAGTTCAAGGTGGCCGGCCAGCGCCTGGACGCCGCCCGCCAGCGGTTTCATCTGGTGGACGATCCGTCCCGGGAGGAAGACGTGAAAAAGGCCATGGCCGAAGCGGCCGAGGCCCGTTCACGCCTGGCCGAGGCCCAGGCCCTGGCCGCCAAGACCGTCATCCGGTCGCCCATCGACGGCGTGGTGCTGCGCAAGCACCGCCGGGCCGGCGAGATGGTGTCGGTGTCCTTTGACACGCCGGTGGTGACCGTCGGCGACGTCAGCCGGCTACGGGTGCGGGCCGATGTGGACGAGCGCGACATCGCCCGGGTAGCCCCGGGCCAAAAAGCCGTGCTCATGGCCGAGGCCTACGGCGAGAAACGCTTCTCCGGCGTGGTCATCCGGGTGGCCGGTATCCTCGGCAAGAAAAACATCCGCACCGACGAGCCGGCCGAGAAAAATGACACCCGCATCCTCGAAACGCTCATCGACGTGACCCCGCCAGCCGAGCTGCCGGTCGGGCTGCGCCTGGACGTGTTCATCATCACCGCCCCGGACGGCGAAGCCAGCCTGCCGGCCTACACGCCGTAGCGGGGGGAGGGGATGCCGCCGGCGGCTGGGGGCCTGAGGCCCCCAGACCCCCCACCTGGAGAAAGGGGTAAAGGGGTAGGCGAGGCGGCTGGCTGTCAGCGGGGAAGTCTCAAAGGTCGCTGCTGGCGCTTGGCGGTGCATTGCGCCAGTTCCGCAGCAGCATTTGCCAGGCGGCGGCGCGTCGACGCCCCCTTGACGCGAGGCAGCCGGCCGGGCAGCTTGGGCCATAGGCCGGGAGATTTCCCGCCGCCGGAGGGTCCATGGCCGAAGCCGTTTCATCCCCGCCGTTGTCCGGCCCGATCCGGGCGCTTTTCGCCCTGGCCGCCGCCGTGGGCTATCCGCCGGCCTTTTTGCTGGCCTATCTGCTGACCCTGGCCGTGCCTTACGGCTCTGTGGAAAAATCCACCAACGTCTTTTCCGTGAATCCGCTGGTCTTTGCCGGGCTGGCGGCGGCGATCTGCGCCGGGCGGTTCCTGCTTTGGCGGGGCTGGCGTCGCTGGCGCGACAAGTCGGCCGTTGCCGCCGCCGGAACCCTCGACAGGTGGCTGGCGGCCCACAAGCCGTGCCTGGCCGTCGTGCCGGTTTCGGTGGGAATTGTGGCTATCGACATGGAAGGCAACGCCTTCGGCTTTCTGGTCTTTCCGTTCTACACCGTCCTCAGCGTCGTCCTTGGCGTCTGGGTCCATTGCCGCCTGCGGCGTCTGGCATCGAGCCGGCCGGCCGCCTGACGGCGGTTTCCCCGTAGGGGGGCGGCGGCCCTTTCGACAGCTTTTAATGCCCGCCGTAGACTTTGCTGCGATGGCCGATGCGAAGCACCAGGACAAGAATAGTTTGGTCTTGTATGTCGGCGATGATGCGGTAGTCGCCGACGCGATATTTCCAGAGGCCGGCCAGATCGCGGCGCAAGGGCTGGCCAAAATCGCGGGGATTGTCGCTTGAGGCGATTCGCTGGCGCAGGTAGCTGCGGATGCGTTCCTGGACTTGGCGATCCAGCCGGGCAAGCTCCTGCATCGCCTCTGCCTCGAACTCAATCCGCCAAGCCAAGCTTTTGCTCCACTTCCTCTAGCGTGTAGGTTCGGCTCCTCCCGGCTTGCAGCTCTTCCAGGCGCTTTTCAGCCAGGTAGATGTCCTCAAGGTCGTCGAGATATTCCAAGATGGCTTCGCGGATGTAGAAGGCCTTGGACCGGCCTGTGGTGGCCGCCAAAGCGTCCAGCCGTTTTTCGGCTTCTTCCGGCAAGCGAACGGATGTGGGCATACGCGCTCCTTTGATGAATACATGTATTCACCAGCCGCAAAAGTCCAGCGCCCCTGGCCTCCAACCCCCTTTCCTCAGCTGGGGGGTCCGGGGGCCTCAGGCCCCCGGCCGCCGGAGGCATTCTTCTCTTTCCCCTTGGCCGCGACCTTTCCCTTTCCCTTTCCCTTTCCCTTGCCCTCGTCGCCGCCTTTTTTTGGGGAAAGCCCAGGGTGGCTTTCGCGCAGCATGGCGTAGCGGTTCATGATGCGATCGACGTAGGTCATGGTTTCCGGGATGTTGGGGACGCCGCCGCAGCGGGCCACGGTTTCGGGGCCGGCGTTGTAGGCGGCCAGGGCCAGGCGCAGGTCGCCGAAGCG
>JAEZEM010000378.1 GCA_023417745.1 Pseudomonadota bacterium | reverse complement strand
CGTCTCGAAGCCGAGGGCAAGATCGCCATAGGCCGCGGAGGCGGCGATGTCTTTGTCTGATGAAGAGGCGTCCGGCGTTCTGACCGGCCGGGTCATCCTCGGGGCGGGTTTGGCCGGCCCGGGCGAGACCACCGTGGCCGAACTCGAAGCCCACCGCTCCCCCGAGGAACTCGAAAAGGTCGAGGCCCGGTTCTGGGAACGTCTGCGGGCCAAGGCCACGACCAAGGCCCAGGCCATCCTGGCCGAGGCCATGGCCGAGGCCGAGCGCCTGCGCGAGACGGCCCGGCAGGAAGGTTACGCCGCCGGCCAGGCCCAAGGCCGGGCCGACGCCGATGCGGCCGCCGCCGAAGCCGCCGCCGCCGACGACGCCGAGCACGAAGCGACCCTGGCCCACCTCGGCGACTCCTTCGGGGCCATGGCCGAGGCCCTGACCAATGAGCGCGCCCGGGTATGGGATCTCCAGCGCGACGAATTTCTGACGCTGCTGCGCCTGGCCGTGGAGCGCACCGTCAACGTGGCCATCGACGCCCGGCGCGAGGAGATTCTCGCGGCGCTGCTGCACGAAGCCCTGGAAGCCATCGACGCCAAGGCCGAACCGACGCTGACCGTCCACCCCGAGGACGAGGGGCTCCTGCGTGAGCTGCTCACGCGCGCCAAGGCCGAACGCCCGGCCCTGGCCCGGGTGTCCGTGCGCCTCAATCCCGAGCTCATTCCCGGCAGCCTCTACCTCGAATATCCCGAAGGCCTCGTGGACAACACCATCGCCAGCCGGTTCGCCGAAGTCGAAGCGATTTTCGCCCATCTGGCCGCCGCTCCGGCCCCGGGCGAGGCCGGCGACGCAGCCCCCGACGCCGACCATGGCGACCTGACGCCGGGAGCGCCCGGAGACGGCCATGCCCACGGTTGACGCCGCCGGGGCCATTTCCCTGCTGTCCGCCATGCAGCCCATGAAGACCTACGGCAAGGTCTCCAAGGTCGTGGGGCTTATTGCCGAGGGACGCGGCATCCGCGCCCCGGTCGGGTCGGTGTGCCACATGCTGCCCCAGGGCGAGGCCCCGGGCACGGAAGTGCCGGCCGAGGTGGTGGGCTTTCGCGACGGGGCCTGTCTGTTCATGCCCTACGGCGACCTGCGCGGCATCGCGCCGGGCACGCTTATCCGCAACACCAGCACGCCGCCGCTGTTTCCGGTCGGCCGGCGCTATCTCGGCCGGGTGGTCGACGCCTTTGGCAACCCCATCGACAACGGCGACCCCATCGCGCCGCGCCGCTTCAATCCCATCTTTGCCCCGGCCCCCTCGCCCATGGACCGGCCGCGCATCTGCGACCCCATGGACGTGGGCGTGCGGGCCATAAACGGCTGTCTGACCCTGGGCAAGGGCCAGCGCGTGGGCATCATGGCCGGCTCGGGCGTGGGCAAGTCCACGCTTATGGGCATGATCGCCCGCAACACCGTGGCCGACGTCAACGTCATTGGGCTGGTCGGCGAACGCGGCCGCGAACTGCGGGAATTCATTGAAAAGGACCTCGGCCCGGAAGGCATGGCCCGGTCGGTGGTGGTGGTGGCCACCTCGGACCAGAGTCCGCTGATCCGCATGCGGGCCGCCTACGCCGCCACGGCCATGGCCGAATTTTTCCGCGACGAGGGCAACGACGTCATCCTCATGATGGACTCCGTCACCCGCTTCGCCATGGCCGGACGCGAGGTCGGCCTGGCCGCCGGCGAACCGCCGACCACCCGCGGCTACACCCCCTCGGTCTTCGCCCAGCTGCCCAAACTCCTGGAACGGGCCGGCAGAAACGGCCTTGGCAGCATCACCGGCATCTACACCGTGCTGGTCGACGGCGACGACTTCAACGAACCCATCGCCGACAGCGTGCGCTCCATTCTCGACGGGCACATCGTGCTGACCCGCGACCTGGCCGACCAGGGCCACTTCCCGGCCATCGACGTGCTCAAAAGCATCAGCCGTCTGCGCTCCGACGTGACGCCCAAGGAGGCGCTGGCCGCCTCGCGCGAGCTCATCCGCCTGCTGGCCACCTACCGGCGCGTGGAAGACATGGTCAACATCGGGGCTTACGCCCGGGGGGCCAACCCCGAAATCGACCGGGCCATCGACATGATCGACCCCATCAACACCTTCCTGCGCCAGGACGTGGCCGAGCGGCAAAACCTGGAGGAGTGCTTCCAGGCCGTCATCGCCCTGATCGGAAAGTCGTAATTTCCCTTCCCTCGCGCCCCGCCGCCCTTGCCTGCCGCCCGCCCCCGGGCTACATCTTCCGGCCCCGACGTCTTTTTTTCCCTCACCGGCCGGATGCGGCCGAAACCGGCGCGGCCGTGGCCAACGACGGCCGGCTGTGCGCCAGGCGTTCGGGAACGCGCCCCAACCACCAACCGGACCACTGCCATGAACCCCGCCTGCAAGGACATCACCTCGTTTCTCGTCATGGACATCCTCGAACGGGCTCAGGCCATCGAGGCGGCGGGCAACCGCGTCATCCACCTGGAGATCGGCGAACCGGATTTCGACATTCCCGAGTGCGTCAAGGAAGCGGCGCAAAAAGCCGTGGCCGAGGGCCGCACCCACTACACGCATAGCCTGGGCATCCGAGAACTGCGCGAGGCCCTGTGCGCGCTCTACGCCGACGAATACGGCGTGAAAATCAGCCCGGAGCGGATTCTCGTGGCCGGCGGCACCTCGCCGGCCATGCTGTTGGCCTTCGGCGTCCTGGCCCGGCCCGGCAAGCACATGCTGCTCACCGACCCGGCCTATGCCTGCTACCCCAATTTCCTGCGCTTCACCGGCCTGACGC
>JAEZEM010000355.1 GCA_023417745.1 Pseudomonadota bacterium | reverse complement strand
CGGCGGGTGCGGGCAGAGCCCGCTCTTCGTCCTCGTCTCCGTCTTCTCTGCCTTCCCTACTCAACCCACTCTACTCGTCCTGGTAGACGATGGTGCCGACGTGTTCGCCGTTGAGCGCCGCGATGATGTGTTCGGGGTGGCGCAGGGCGTCGATGACCTGGAACTGCTTGATGACCTTGCTGTGCTTGAGGAAGCGCAGCACAGGCCGTTCCACAATGAGGTCGTCGAGGTTAAGCGCGGCCAATTCGCTGACGGAGATGCGGCTGTAGAAGTCGAGCTTCTCGCGATCCTTGGCCTTTTTGGGGTCGTCGCTGTAGAGGCCCTTTTCGTCCTTGAGGTAGATGAGCGATTTCGCGCCGATGTTTTCGGCCAAAAGGAACGCGCCGGAGTCGGTGCGGTGCGGCGGGATCATGCCTTCTTCGGCCGGGTGTTCGAAGAAGCCGTAGGGCGGGATGCCCGGGGTGATGGGCAGGTAGCCGAGCTGGCAAAACATGGTGAGCTGTTCGAGGTGGTCGCCGTGACCGATGCGCACGCCGCCGTGTTTGGCCAGGAGCACGGACAGGATTTCGGCGTTTTGGGAGGCCACCTTGTCGCCGAGTTTGGACAGCACGCCGGTGGGCATGCCGAGTTCCAGGCCGATGTTGTAGATGTGTCGCGCCCGGGTGCCGCCGCCGGTCATGAGGATGATCTTGTGCTGTTCCTTGGCCTTGAGCAGTTCGTCGAGGATCGGCAGCAGGGCCTTGGCTCCCCGATCCATGATGGACTGGCCGCCGATTTTGAGCACGTTGACGTCGGGGTGCATACGAAAGACTTCGCGCTGGCCTTGGGCGGCCAGAAGCGCCCGGCTGACCAGGGATTCGCCCATGAGCGGCGAGTCGATGTGCAGGCGGCCGCCTTCGGCCTGTTCACGGATGAGTTTGCTCATTGCGCCCTCTCTCTTCGATTATTTTGAATATAAGACAATTGTCGGTATATCCTTGGAGAGCATAGGGCGCAAGAGGGAATATGGGCGAAATCAACCGCCCAGGGCCATGGCGTAGAGCCGGGCCAGCATGTTCGGCGGCAGGGCGTTTTGCCACAAGCCCAGGGCATTGGCGGCGACGTAGGCCAGGGCGAAGACGCCGGCCGAGCCGACGGCGGTGAGCCACCACGGCGCGGGGATGCCGGCGAAGGCGAAGCGTACGGCCGGGACCCTTCGTGGGCAGGCGACCACGCAGGAGCCGCAGCCCGAGCAGGTCATGGGGCGCGGGCCGGCGGTTATGGGCAGATCCACCGGACAGGCGGCGCGGCAGCGGCCGCAGCCGGTGCAGCCTTCGGCGTCGCGGCTAAGCTTCGTGGGGCCGAGGCGAGCGAGCAGCCCGAGCAGCGCGCCGTAGGGGCACAGCCAGCGGCAAAACGAGCCGCGGTAGACGAGCCCCAGCATGGCCAGGATCGTGAGAATGACGACGGCGGTGAGGCTGGGGTGGGCGAAGAAGAGCAACATGCGAGCGTCGGCCGTGATGTTGTAGGGCGAGCGCAGGAAGGCTTCGATGCTGGCCGGGTCCATGCCGAAAAAGGTGGTGAAGAGGAAAAAGGCCAGCAGCAGGTATTTGGGCAGCCCCAGGACGGCGTCCAGGCGCGGGGGCAGGCTTCGGGCCAGGCCCAGGCGCTGGCCAAGACGTCCCAGACGGGCGGCCAGGAAGCCGACCGGGCAGACATGGCCGCAAAAACCCTTGCGAAAGGCCAACCCCATGACCAGGGCGGCCAAGAGAATCCACAGTCCGGCCGGGTGCACCGGGTCGAAGGAGCCGGTGGCCAGCAACCGACGCAGCCCGAGCAGGGCGCTTATGGGCAAAAAGCCCTCCACCCCGGCCGGACGCGCCACCGTGCCGGCCTGGCCGGCGGCCACGGACAGGCAGAAGCGAGTGAACTCCACCCCGACATAGACGGTTGCCAGGAAGAAAAACCACTGCGGCAGGCGCAGCAGCGCCTTGGGCGAAAAACGGTACGACATGGGTGAGACCTTGGTTGGCTGACGGTGCAAAGAGGAGGAAACGAGCGGTTACGGCGTATGGCGGCAGTGTTGTTTGCCGGACAGGCGGGCGTCCTGGGCGCGGGATCAGGCCGGCGCGGCCCCCGGCAGGATGCCGCGCAGCGTGGTCCAGAGACCCTCGGCGGTAAAGGGCTTGGTCAGGTAGGCGCTGACCCGGGCGGCGTCGGCTTCGGCCACGTTTTGGGCCATGGCCTCGGCCGTGACCATGATAAAGGGCAAATGGGCCAGGGCGGCGTCCTGCCGGACCTGGCGCAACAGATCGATGCCCTTCATGCGCGGCATGTTCCAGTCGGAGATGACGCAGTCCACCGGCTCGGCGGCCAGCACTTCCAGGGCGTGCTTGCCGTCGTGGGCTTCCAGCACCTCGGTTCCGTCGCAACCGAGCATCTTGCGCAGCACCCCGCGCATGACCTTGGAGTCGTCAACGACGAGAATTCGAAGCGTCTTATCCATGCCTTTGCCCCAGCCGGTACAGGATCAGCAACAAAACAGCACCGGGCACTTTTGGTTGTTTTGCCCGAAAAGGCAAGCCAAACCCTGTCTGCAACGGCACAAAAACGTTGTGCCGCGTCGGCGCGCACGGCCGATCCTGTATGCGTCAAGCGAAGGCCGCAAAAGCCCTACCCGGCCGCGGCTACGGAAACCTTACATTTCTTGAGGTACATGCAGGGGTTGTAGGAGAGCTTGGCCTTGCGAAGCCCCTCGTCGCCCAAGTCCTGCTCGCGGTTGACCAAGGCGTAGGGAACTCCGGCGTCGGCCAGAAACATTTGATTAATGGCCTGATACACGCCCTTGAAGCCCGGTCGGCCTTTTTCGAAGTGGATCACCAGCATTTCCGGGGTGAGCGCCTCGGCCACGGTATAGGCGATCATCTCGCCGTCCACCCGAATGGCCCCGCCCATGAGGCCGGGAAAACGGTCCCAGCTCTGGAGCACCCGCACGATGGCCTGGTTCTCGGCCAGAAGCGCCCCGGAATCCTCGGGGTCGCGCCAGGCAAACCACTGGCGCTGGAGCTCCAGGGTCTCTTCCACGCAATCCGGGGTCAGCGGCTTGTACTCGTAGTCGTAAGTCCGCTGGAACTGGCTGAGCAGGTTTTTCTTCTTGTGGAACTTGTTGCCGCGAAGCTCGACCAGTTCGGGCACGCTGTAGACGTAGTCGTCGTGGTCCCGGGCCTCCTGGGTGGTCACCCGGTCGGGCATGGCCGCCGAGAGGATGCCGCACAAGGCGTCGGGCACCCGGATGAAGTCGAGCCCCTGGGCCAGACACGGGCAGGCGCTCCAGTCGACGTTGGTCCACGGCCCCACCGGGGCCCAGAAGACTTCGTAGGGTTTGGTCTGCAAAATCCAGACATGGCTTTCGCCAAACCGCCAGGACAGGCCGTATTCCTCGGCCCAGCCCCAGAGATTGCCGAAGCTGTAGTCCGAAACCTTCTGGGGGCACTGGGCCAGGCGCTCCAGGTATTCGTCGCGCCGCTCCAGGGAAATGGCCTCAAAACCTTCTTGCATCGTTACTTCCTCGTCTTGCCGCCGCCCATGCCGAAACGCGTCCAATCCGCGTAGCGGTACACCCCCAGGCAGGCCAGCGACTGCACGGCCTGGGACACAAACATGGAAATCCACACCCCCTCGGCCCGGCCAAGGAGGCTATGCCCCAAATAAAACGCCAAGGGCAACCGCACGAGCCAGACGGAGCCGCCGGTGACGAACATGGTTAAAAGCGTCGCCCCGGCCCCGGTCATGGCCCCGATGAGAATAAGACCGGCCACGGTAAAGGGAATGGCCGCGACGTTGTATCGTAAATACGAAACCGCCTGGGCCGCCGCCTCGGGGTCCGGGGAGACGAAGGCGGCCGCCGCCGGCAAAAACGGCCACAGGCACAGCCCCATGAGGCTGATGGCGGCAACGCCGGCCCAGGCGATGCGGTAGCCCACCCGCCGGGCTTCGTCGGGCCGGCCGGCCCCGATCAAATTGCCCACCAGAATGGAGGCCGTGAAATTAAAAGCCATGGGCGGCAAAAAAAGAATCGATTCCAGGCGCATGCCGGCCGACATGCCGGCCAGGGCGGCCACGCTGCCCACGGGCAGCGCCCCGACCACGGAAAATAGCAGCAGATAGCCGGTGTGCCACACAATCTGCATGAGCCCCGAGGGCCAGGCGACCCGCAGCAGATAGCGGCTGGCGCAACGTACCCAGCGCCAGCGGGGAAACTGGTCGCGCCGCAGCATCCCGACCCGGATCAGCGCGGCCAGATTGAAGGCCATGCCGGCTGTGACCGAAAAAAATGTGCTCCAGGCCACGCCGGCATAGCCGAAGTTCGGCAGCCCGAACCGCCCCAGGCCAAAGCCGAAATCGCCGAGGGTGTTGAGCACGGCGGCCAGCCCCCAGGCAAAAAGCGGCGTCATGACCAGCCGGCGCGCCCGGAACAGCGCGTTGGCGATGATGAAAAACGACTGGATGGGCAGCAGCAGCAACAACACGGTCAGGAAATAGCGGGCCGTGTCCCAGATGGGGGCCGGCATCTGGAGCAGGCCGAGGAATTGGTCTCGCAGGGCCAGCCCCAAGGCCATGACGGCCACCGAAGCGGCCACGCCGGCCAGCAGGCACAACCAGACATAGCGCCCGGCCCGGGCCAGACGTCCCGCGCCCTCGGACTGGCTGACGGCGGCCACGGCCCCGTTGGCCACGGCCGCGGCAAGGACCTGGAAAAAAAACATGGCCTGGGCCAGCACGCCCACCGCCGCCTGGGTCTCGCGGTCAATGCGGCCGCCCACGTAGACGTCGACAAAACCGATGCAAAACGTCAAAAACATCATGAGGATCTGCGGCCAAGCCAGGGACCAGATGGTCCCGAAGCCGACACCGGCGGCCAGCAGCCCGCTTTTTTTCTCCATGCAACCTCCGCCGTCGCTTACAAGGCGTTTGGCGATACGGGAGGGAGCCTGCGCGGTCAACTCCCCCTTGGCAATGTCGGCCGGCTAAGGATAAGACGTCTTTCACACAACGCCAGAGCTGGAGACAAGAGGGAAACGATGCGCAACATCGAGGCCGTGCAGCGGCTGCATTTGTGGTTTGAAACCTGTGATGGCGTACTGCTCGGCCTTGGCCGGATTCAACTCCTCGAACTCGTGGAAGAACTCGGTTCCCTCAACAAGGCGGCCTCGGCCATGGGCATGTCCTACCGCGCCGCCTGGGGCCGCATGAAGCAGACGGAAACCGTCATCGGCGAACCCCTTATGGAGCGTTCGGGGCCAAAGAAAGGTTTTCGCCTCACCCCCCTTGGCCACGACATCGTGCGGCTTTTTCGGGTCTGGCATCGGGATGTGGAGAATTTTGCCGTGTCCCGGGCCAGGGAGCTTTTTCCCTGGACCACGGAACCATTCAGCGAAGACAACCCCAAGGTTCCTTCCTCTTCCTGAGGCCAGCCGGTGCTTTTAAGCCTGCGTATCGCGCTGAAGTCCCTGGCGACCCACAAGATGCGCACGGTGCTGGCCATGCTCGGGGTCTTTCTCGGCGCGTTCGCGCTGACGGGCGTGCTGCACGTGACGCTGGCCATGGAGCGCAAGGCCGTCATCGAGACGGAAAAGCTCGGCCCCAACCTGCTCATGGCCATGACCGGCAACATCCGCTTCCGCCGGGGCGACATCCGGCCCGACGCCGGCAACACCCATTTGAAGCTTCCCGACGCCGTGGCCCTGCTGCGCGGGCTGCCGGCGGCCGTGGACGGCGTGCCGTTTTTGAGCTTCCCCATGCCCATCCGGGCCGGCGACAAGAAGGTCATGTGCCAACTCGTGGCCACCTGGCCGGCCTATCCGTCCATACGCGGCAACACGCCCCAGTACGGCCGTTTTTTCGACCAGAGCGAGGAAGACGACAAGGAGCTGGTCTGCGCCCTGGGGCCGGCCATCGCCCGGCGGCTTTTCGGCACGCCCGAGGCGGCCCTGGGCCAGTCGGTCTTCATCTTCCGGGCCCGGCTGCACGTTATCGGCGTCATGGAGGAGAAAGGCTCGGACGTGTCCGGGGCCAACCAGGACGAACAGATTTTCGTGCCGCTTTCCACCTTCATGCGGCGCATGTCCAACAAGACCTACATCCACGGGGTGTACGTGCGCCTGGCCGATGGGGCGGATTTCGACGCCTCGCGGGAAGCCGCCGTCCACATCCTGCGCAAGAGCCACGACATCAAGACCGACAAGGGCCAGCCCGACGATTTCAAGGTGCTCACCGCCAAGGACACCATGGAGGTCAAGCAGCAGGCGCTTGATCTGGTGCAGACGCTGGGGTTTATCAGCTCGTCCCTGTCCTTTGGCATCGGCGGGCTGGGCATCCTGTCCATCATGATCCTGCTCGTGCGGGCCAGACGGCTGGAGATCGGCATTCGGCGGGCGGTGGGGGCACGTAAAAAGGACATCGTGCGCCAGTTTCTCATCGAATCCGGCATGATGGCCTCGGCCGGCGGCGCGGCGGGGACGGTGGTGGCCCTGGGCGTGCTGGCCGTGGTCTACCGGGTGGGCGAATTTCCCCAGGTCTACCACCCGGGGCTCATTGGCGGGACGCTTATCGGCTCGGCGGCCCTGGGCATCCTGGCCGGGGCCTATCCGGCCTGGCAGGCCTCCAATGTCGAGGTGCTGGCGGTGCTGCGGGACGAGTGAGGCCGGGATGGGACAATTTACTGGACAAAATAAAGGACATGATTAATTTTATCAGTATGATTTCATTACTTTTAAGCTGGACAAAATCATGCCCACGACAGCCCGGGAAATCCACAAGGTCCTGACGTTCAAGTCCGGCAATTTTGTCTTCTCCCGCCGCTTCGACCAAGACCAAATCGCCACCGAACTCAAGGTGTTTCACGCCTGTTACGACATCATCGCCTCATTGCCGACGCCGCCGCATCTGGCGGCGTTTCTGGACGAAGATTTGATCCGCAAGTCGATCTTCAGCACGGCGGCTCTGGAGGGCAATCCCCTGGACGAAAAGGCTGTCGGCGCTTTGCTGGAAAAAGAAGGATCGGCTGCGGCCGCCAACGATTTCGAGCGGGAAATCCTTAATCTCAAGGCTGCCCACGACAAGTTTATCCTCGCCACCAATAAAGCCGACGACGCCCAGCCTCTCCGGCTGAGCGAAGCGCTTATCAAGGCCGTCCACGCCGCCATCACCGGCGGCGTCAACGACGCGGGCCTCTCACCGGGACTGTATCGCAACACGTCCGTGCAAGTCGGCAACCCGGAGCATGGCGGCACGTATGTGCCTCCAAAAATTCTAGAAGACGTCAAGACGCTCATGGCGGCGTTCGTGGATTGGATAAACGGCGAGGCGCTCTTGCTGACCGATCCGGTCATCCGGGCGGCCCTGGCGCATTATCATCTGGCGAAAATCCATCCCTTCCGGGACGGCAACGGGCGGACAGCCCGAATGATCGAAGCCATGATCCTGGCGGCGGCCGGCTATCGGCATATCCCGAGCACGCTGTGGAACGCCTACTACCGCGACATCCACGACTATTACATTGCGTTTTCGCAAGCAGAGAAAAGCGCCGACGACAGTGTGCAGCCGTTTCTGGATTTCTATTTCAAGGCACTGCGCGACAGCCTGGAAGAACGCCGGGAGCGCATCGTCTCGGGCGTCAAACCGCTGCTTTATCGCGACTATGTCGCGTATCTCAAGAACCAGGCCCGAGAGCTTTCCCCGCGCCAGCATCAACTCGTTGAACTGCTCCTGGCCGCTGGCGACACGGCGTTCGACAGCCATGCCCTCAGACAGACCAGTCCTTTCACGCTGCTCTATCGGCAGGTCAGCGACAAGACGATCCGGCGCGACATCAAGAATCTGGAACGCCTCGGGCTGATCCGCAAAACAGGCACGCGCTACCGGCTCAATGACGACGCCCGCTGAGTGGTCGCTGCTCTTCCTCGTGTCGCGCCCACGAAAAACGAATACGCCGCCTTCCAACCAACTCACTAAAACAACTAATTTTTATGAAAAAATACTCTCGTATTTTTTCAAGGGACGCGGCCCTAGCGCCTCGTCACAAACCCCATTTCGCGTTCGGCGATGGCCGCCCAGTCAAAGACGGCGGCCCGGGCCCGGGCCTGGGCCACGGCGGCCTCGCGGCGGGCCGGGTCAGCCAGCAGGGACAAGACCTCTTCGGCGAACGACGCCTCGTCCTCCAGAGCCGTCTTGATCATGCCGGTGGGGAAAATCTCCTGATAAATCGGCAAATCGTAGGCGACCACCGGCAAGCCGCTGGCCATGGCCTCCACGGCCACCTGACCGAAGCTCTCGTAGTGGCTGGGCATGAGGAACACGCCGGCGGCCTTTAACAAGCGCACTTTGTCCTCGCCCTGGCGAAAGCCGAGCAAATCGACCTGGCCGGTCAGCCCGGCCGCGGCGATCTCCTGCTTGAGCTTGCCGAACCACCAGTCGCTGCCGCCGCCGATGACGCCCAACCGGCTGCCGGGACGCTCGGCGCACACCCGCTTCCAGATGCGCACCAGATCGAAAAGCCCTTTTTGCGGGTGCAGCCGGCCCAGGAAAATGCCGTCATAACGCGGCGTATCGGCAACCGGCGCAACACCGTTGAAAAAGCCGCCGTCCACGCCCATGGTCACCACATGGACCGTGGCCGGGTCCGCGCCCATGGCGATCAGCGAATCCTTGTCCAGGGAATTGAGCACCAGCATGGTCGCGCCGGCCTTGCGGGCCAGCCAGACGCTCAGCCACTGGGCGCAGTAATAGAGCACCCCGCGAATGGACGGCAGCTTCCACTTGCCGCCAAAGACGTTCTCATAGCCCTTGAAGGGGTTGGGGGCGATGAGAAACACGCACACGACGAGCCTGGCCGCCGGATTGCCCCAACGGCACAAAAGCGCCGGCAACAGATCGAACAAAAAGTCCGACGGCGCGTAAACCGCGTCCACGCCCTTGGGATACCGGGCAAAGGGACAGGTCAAAATCCGCCACAAATACACGGCCAGCACGTTCCACAGCCGGTCGGATTCGCTGGTAAAAGGCTCCCAATGCACGCGCCAGGAGGCGCGCACGCCCTGGGACTCCAGCACGCCGATCTCCCGGCGCGGCAACAACATCTCCAGCGTCACGCCGGCCGCCAGCCACCGCTTGGCGATCTCGGCGAACCTGACCTCGCTGCCGTCCCGGTTCTTCGTGTTCACCCGCCCCATCGCCGGCACGAATATACGCATATTGTTGTCCTTATTGGGATAATAAAGAGGAATCGGGGGAGGAAACCCCTTTTTGGGAAAAAGGGGTTTCCTCCCCCGAGCCCCCTCC
>JAEZEM010000240.1 GCA_023417745.1 Pseudomonadota bacterium | reverse complement strand
CGCCGATCTGGGCGGTCTGGTTGACCTTGATGATTTCCCGCACCACGGCGTCGGCGTCGGCGCTGGGCACGACGATGGAGAGCATGCGTTTGGGGATGTACTTCATGCCCCCGGACTTGCCCTGGCCCTTGAGTTCCTCGGGGATGTCGCAGGCGACTTCGCCGGCGATGCCCCGCTGGTGGCCCCGGCCGAGCACGCGCACGGCCATGAAGCTCGGCAGGCCCAGCTTGTCCAGGGCGTCCCGGGTGGGGCCGACCTTCTTGGGCCGGATGATGGCGATGATCTCTTTCATGGCCCGCCTCCTCGTGTCGCGTCCGCGAAAGCCCATGGGCATTTCGCAGGCAACAAACTAGAACCATTGATTGTTATTAAAAAATACTACCGTATTTTCTAAGGGACGCGCGCTAGAGCCCCATCTGGCCGGTGCGGACCGTGAAGACCTGCTCCACGGGCAGCACGAACACCTTGCCGTCGCCGAAATTGCCGGTATAGGCCTTGTACTTGATGATTTTGAGCACTTCCCCGACGTTTTTGTCGTCCACCACCATCATGATCATGGTCTTGGGCAGTTCGTCGTAGTGGACATCGCCCATGGTGACGCCCTTTTGCTTGCCCCGGCCGTAGGCGTTGATCTTGGTCATGGTGAAAAAGCCCGCCTCGGCCAGTCCCTCGGTCACGGTCTCGGCCGCTTCGGGCCGGACAATCGCCTTGATCATCTTCATATGCGGCTGCTCCTGTTGCCGGCCTACCGTGCGCCCGCTTCCTGCCGCCGTGGCAGGGCCGGTCGTCCTGGCCCAGCCCGTTTCGGGCGCGGACGGCACGGGCCGGATTGTTGCTGACGGTGTGAAAGCGCCTGCGGCCCTAGTCGGCGATGCCGTACTTGACGACCATGGCTTCGAGTTCGTCCATGGTCATGGGTTTGGGGATGACAAAATTGGTGTTCTCGATGATCTTGCGGCCAAGCTCGCTGTATTCCAGGGCCTGATTTTCCGTGGCGTCGAATTCCGTCACGGTCTTCTTGTTGAATTCCGCCTTCTGCACGATGTTGTCGCGTGGCACGAAGTGGATCATCTGGGTGCCGATGGCCGAGGTGAATTCTTCCAGGAACTCGCGCTCGCCGTCGACCTTGCGGCTGTTGCAGATGACGCCGCCCAGACGCACGCCGGACTGCTTGGCGTATTTGACCAGGCCCTTGCAGATGTTGTTGGCGGCGTAGATGGCCATCATCTCGCCCGAGGCCACGATGTAGACCTCCTGGGCCTTGCCGTCGCGAATGGGCATGGCGAAGCCGCCGCAGACCACGTCGCCCAGGACGTCGAAGAAGACGAAGTCGAGGTCGTCGGTGTAGGCCCCGTTGGCCTCCATGAGATCGATGGCGGTGATGACGCCGCGTCCGGCGCAGCCCACGCCCGGTTCGGGGCCGCCGGACTCCACGCAGTTGATGCCCATGTAGCCCTGCTTGATGACCTTCTCGTTGGTGACTTTTTCCGCGCCGTGGTCGCGCAGCACGTCCATGAGCGTCTCCTGGGGCTTGCCGCCCAGGATCAGGCGCGTGGAGTCGGCCTTGGGGTCGCAGCCGTGGATGAAGACCTTCTTGTTGTGGAAGTGGGCCATGGCGGCGGCGGTATTCTGGGTGGTGGTCGACTTGCCGATGCCGCCCTTACCGTAGATGGCGATCTTGCGGGTCATATACGTTCTCCTTGCAAGCAACAGGCGTTTCCGAAATGGCTTCGCCCTGTTGCTTTCTCATTTAGCCATTTACGTGCCAGCTTCTCTAAAGAACGCCGCCGATTCGCCGGACCTCGGCGAGACCACCTACTTTTCAGAATAACACTTTAAAATAATTTATTTTATTAGACGATCACGAAAGTCCTTGAGAATCGGTATTTGCCACGTCTTGTTCCCAGAGAATTGTCGGAACCAACACAATGGTATAGTGGCTGCAGCATCTTGGCTTGCGGCGCAAAATGCCAAGCCGCCAAAATTGGTCTGTTTGTCGGCCAAAGGCCACCGGGTTGTACGGTCTCACGCGTCGGGGCGGCCGGCGTGACCGCTGCCGAGGCCGGCTTCGCGCCGCAAGGGCGGCCACGCCCAGCCCGCGCGGCACGCGCCGCGCCGCGCTAGTGTGGCGTTCGCAAAAAAACATTTATGTTTTTTGTGAATAAAACAATGATTACGGGTTATTACTGCACAAACCAGTGCTAGGGCATTTCCCGAACGCCACACTAGGCCAGGGCGCAAGCGGGTGTCGCGTCCGCGAAAAGCACACTGAACGCTTCAAAGGCAACGCCCCGAAACAATGAACTTTTACAAAAACAATACGCTGTATTGTTTTTGCGACACGACGCGACACGAGACGCGATTCCCGGCGCGGCCTCCCGGTCGCCCCGCCCCTCGGGGAGCGGCTCCGAGGCTTGCTTTTTATGTCAAAATTAACATAAATAGTGTTGCGGGCTGGCCTTTACGCGCTGTTGGCGCGGGTTTTGCTTTCCTCGTGTCGCGCCCCTTGAAAAGGCGAGAGCGTTTTTACGGAAAACCAATGGTTTTCTTGTGTTGGCCGCGAAATGCCCCCTGGGCCTTTCGCGGACGCGACACGTGCCCTGGCCGCGTTGGCGGAGAACGCGGGCAACGTCGCGAGCCGGCCGCCTCCATCCCGTTTCGCGCCGCCGGCCAAAGCACGCCGGCAGGCATCCGGAAACGATCAACCATCGAGCGCATTGACAGCGAAACGCCTGATGTCCTTCGTCTGGGCACGACACCAGGACGTTGACGAGAAACAGGGAGACCGACGTGCCGCAGCCTTTTACCGCCGCCCCCGGGAGTCCGGCCCGGCAATGCCCGTCCGGAACCGGTCGGCCCGGCGATCCGCGCATCAAGGATTGCCACGCCGGCGTGTGCCGGGGCCGCATCGTGCCGCTGTTGCGGGAAATGGGACAATCCCTTGGCGAGCCGGACGGCCTGGGGCCGGCCCTGGATCGCTTGCTAGTCTACCTGCGCGACGACATGGGCGTGTCCCGGGCCATGGTGAGCCTGCATCACCGGGAATTTGGCCCCATCATCATCCATAAGAGCCTGGGGCTCACCGAGGACGAGGCCTCGCGCGGAATCTACCTGCCGGGCGAAGGCATCACCGGCCAGGTGGTGGACCTGGCCGCGCCCATCGTCGTGCCGCGCATCGGCGACGAACCGGCCATCCTCAACCGCACCGGCAGCCTGTCGCGGCCCGAGGACCGCGACAGCGCCTTCGTGTGCGTGCCGATCCTGCGCGGGGGCAAGGTGCTGGGGACCATCAGCGCCGTTCGCGCCTACGACAACCCGGAGCTGCTCCAAAAGCATGTGGAAGTCCTGGAGGTGGCGGCCGCCCTGCTGGCCCAGGCCGTGGAACTCCATCTGGTCGAGACCGTGGACAAGGCCCGGCTGGAAGAACGCAACCGAGAGCTGCTCGGCCGGCTGCGGGCCAAGCGGCCCTCGGCCTTTATCGGTTCGTCCAAGGCCATGCTGGAGACCCTGGCTCTGCTCTACAAGGCCGCTCCCACCCGCACCACGGTGCTGCTTCTCGGCGAATCCGGCGTGGGCAAGGAAATGCTGGCCGACGCCATCCACGCCGCCGGCCCTAACCCGGACGGCCCCATGGTCAAGTTCAACTGCGCCGCCCTGCCCGAAAGCATTCTGGAGAGCGAGCTTTTCGGCCACGAAAAGGGCTCGTTTACCGGCGCCTCGGGCCTGCGGCGCGGCCGATTCGAGGACGCCGACGGTGGGGTCATCTTTCTCGACGAGGTGGGGGAACTGTCGCTGGGGGTCCAGGCCAAGCTCCTGCGCGTGCTCCAGGAACGGGCCTTCGAACGGGTGGGCGGCAACAAGACCATCACCGTCAACATCCGAATCGTGGCCGCCACCAACAAGGATCTGGGGGCCATGGCCGCCCGGGGAGAGTTCCGCCAGGACCTGTATTTTCGCTTGAACGTCTTTCCCTTGCGCGTGCCGCCGCTGCGCGAACGCGGCAGCGACATCGTCACCCTGGCCGAGCACTTCGTCGCCCGCTACGCCAAGGAAAACGGCAAGACGATCCACCGCATCGCCGCCCCGGCCCTGTCCATGCTCATGGCCTACCACTGGCCCGGCAACGTCCGGGAGCTGGAAAACGTCATGCACCGGGCCGTGATTCTCACCGAGGACGACGCCATCCACGCCTACAATCTGCCGCTGTCCTTGCAAACCCCGGACCTGTCCGGCCCGGCCCCGGGCGCGGGTCTGGAAGCGCGGCTGGCCGCCGTGGAATACGAGCTGCTCGTGGAAGCCCTGCGCCTGCACCACGGCAACTCCACCGAGGCGGCCCGGGAGCTGGGCCTGACTCGCCGCACCATGGGGCTACGCATGAAAAGACACCGTCTGGATTACCGGGAATTCCGGCGGGCCGATCAGAACGAATAGGCGGTCGCTGGAACCGGAAGCCGGTTCGCCGCCGCGCCTTCGTCCGCAAGGCGCGGCGACGAGCCGGACCGGCAACCGCTCAACACAACGGCTGGAAAAACTGGCGACGGGCCAGACCGCGCCCCAGCCGGGCGCATTGACTTCAAATCCTTTTGGAGGCCCCACGTGAAGATCGCCGCCTACGTCGACGACAACGGCCTGTTCGCCTCGCCCTATGACGACGGCAGGATCACCCTTTACGGCAACGCGTCAGGAGCCTGGGAGCCGATCCAGGACGTCGGATTGCGCATCCGCGCCGACATGCGCCTGCCCGACGTCAAGACGGCCGTGCGCCAAGCCGTGGCCGAGATGGCCGACTGCACCGTGTTCGTGTCCGCCACCACCACCGGCCTGGTCAACGCCGTGCTGCAGGAAGAGCTTGGTTTCCACACCTGGAAGTCGCAAGGGGCGTGTCTGGAGCAATTGGACGCGGTCGCCGCCAAAGAGGCGGAACTGGCCGCGACGCCGCCGCCGGCTCCGGTCCCTCTCGAACCGGCATTTTTCGGCCGAAAACGATGCTGCGGCTCAGGTTCCGAACGGCTGTCCCCGGTGCAAGGGCCGGCCGCGCCGATTGCGCTGACGCGCGGCGCAAATGGCCATTGCCGGGTCAATCTCATTGAGGCCCTGGAAAATGACGCCTCCCGCAATTCCCGGGAAGTGCTCTGGCCCATCCTGTCGGAGGGCGCTTTCTCGCAGTTGGAAATCCTGTGCGCCCACGTTCCCCGCTGGTTTGCCGGCGCGCTGGAGGAACTGGGGCTTGAGGCGCAATACCTGACCGACAAGGAAGGCGTCACCGCCATCGTTTCCCGCAAACCTTGACCTTGCCCCAAGGAGGGCAAGCAAGACGCGCGGCGGCGTGGGCCATGGCCCGCAAACAGGCGGCCGGACTTGGCTGAGCCTTGATGGTTCCCGCAGCCGCGTATTGCCCCCCGAGGCTGGTCGCCTTGCCGATGGGCGAGGCCGCCACGGTGGCCACTGACACTCCTGCTTATGGCGACGAACCCGAGGCTGGTCATCTTCCCGATGGGCGAGGCCGCCCCCTTGGACAAGCCTCGCCCCCAAACACGCGTTAGAAGCGATCCTGAATCCCGAGCGGGTCCTTGAATTCCTGGACCGGCTGGTTCTGCAGCTTCTTGCCCCCGCGATTGTCCAGATACTTGGCCAGTTCCAGATCCACCTTGAGCGGCACGTCCTCGCCGACCTTGGCCAGGATCTGGCGCAGGTAACCTTCCGCCTTGGCCGCGAAGGCCACGGAATCGCCAAGCACGCGCATGGCTTCGGTGGGGTTGTGGAAGCCCATGGAGTTTTCCGCGCCAATAAACAGCGAACGGTAGAAGGCTTCCTCGTAGAACTCCTTGGCCTTGTCGTAGAGGGCCTTGTCGATGGGCTTGCCGGCGTCACGAGCCTTGTGCACGGTTTCCAAGAGCTTGGCCGCCGTGGCCGTGGCGTTGCCGGCGCGAATCTGCAAGGAGGCGGTGCGGTCCTGGATGGCCACCACCTGCTCCTTGAGCCAGTCGGCCGTTTCGGTGTGGCACTGCATGCAGGCCTTCATGTCGTTTTTGAGCGGACTCATGACCCGGTGGTCCGAGACCTTGCGCACGCCGACCTTGGTGTAGGGCATGTGGCAGTCGGCGCAGGCCGCTCCGGCCTTCCAGTGCACGCTCTTGTTGGAGAACAGTTCGAACTCCGGATGGCGGATGTAGGCCAGCTTGAAGCCGGTGACGGTCTGCTTCCATTCCTTGAGGGAATCGTCGTGGGCGATGCGCTTGATGATGTCCTCGATGGAGATGCCGCCCCACTTGCTGTTCTGCCAGGGGAAGATGATGCCGACGGACTGCATCTCGGCGTTCTTGTTGATGTTATAGGTCACGTGACACTGGGCGCAGACCACCGAGCGCATGTCCTGGCGGGTGAGGTCGGCCTGCTTGACGCCCATGGATTTGAGGGACTCGCCCAGGGAGAAGCCGCGCGAAATCTTGAGCGTCATGTCCTTGTTGTCGTGGCAGTCGATGCAGGCCACGCCAAGATCACGATATTTCTCGGGAATCTTGTTGAGCACGTCCTTGAAGGGCAGCTTGTAGTAGTCAACGCCCATCTCCTTTTCCAAAAGCGGCGCATAAGGCGTCTTGCAGGTCAGGCACACGCCGCCGGCCTTGAGCCGCGAGGAATCGATCTCCACCTGGTCGCGCACCATGTGGGCATGCCCGCGCGGCTCGTTGTACTCCACGCCAAAGCCCCAGCCGCTAAACAGCAGGGCCATGTAGGGAAACTCGGCCAGCTTGTCGTAGGTGATGCCGTCGGCGTCAAAACCACGCTTGTACTTGCTCTTGCCGGCCGGTTCGGGCTGTTCGGTCTTTTTCCAGCTCTCGTATTCCTCGGGATAGGCCTTGCCCCACACGGCCGGATCGATCTCGCCGTCGGGGATGGCCACGGTCTTGACCGGTTCGGGCTTGGGCGGCGAACAGGCGTAGGGCACGAACAGGAATGCGGCGACTGCCAGGGCCAGGGCGGCGTTGATGACGGGTTTGCCTCGCATGGTCTTCCTCTTTGGTGGATGGTTGTCTGTCCGTGTCAGCGCGTTTCCACGGCCCCGGTCCGGGCGTGGGTGATGCGGCGGTGGCAGTCCGTGCAGGGACGGCCCTTGTCGATCATTTCCACGGCCGCTTCGTGGCAGCGGATGCAGTTGGCCTGCAGCACTTCCTTGCCGTGGGCGGAGATGCGGATGTTTTCCGGCACCCGGCCGGAGTTGAACACCACCACGTCCTTCATGCCGTCGATGGCTTTCCAGACATAGTGCCCGGCCAAGTTGTCGTTTGGCAGGTGGCATTCCACGCAGGCCTTGCGCCGGTGCGCGCCCTGGTGGAACCAGTCTTCGTACTGGGCCTCCATGACATGGCAGGAGGCGCAGAAATCCGGGCTTTCGGATTTGGCCAGAAGCTGCGGCGGCCCCAGGGCCAAAAACAGCCCAGCGCCCGCCACGACCAGGCCCGCCAGGGCCAAGTGGATTTTTTTCGGCATCACGTTCCTTCCTTTCGCCAAAAATCGGGAGGCCGCCCACCGACGTCCCGGCAAGGGCCTTGTGCAAAAGCCAAACCAGCCCGGGACGACCCGCCGCCGGCCTGACCCGGACAGCGCCGAAACGGCCTGCCGCGCGCCTCGGGCGACGCCCGCCCTCTTCGCCGTTTGGCCGCGTCGCGACACAAACCATGCCGCCGCCTGTCAGGCGCATCCGACACTGTCCGATTTTCCTGACAAAAGTCCGAAAAACATGACGCCCCAGGCGATCACGCCGGAAGCGAAAGCCGCGATTTCCGCGCCCTATCCAGGCCTGTCTGCCTGGCATGTCTCTTGCTTTTTATCTTGCGCACTTGGCCAATGGACGGATGGAGAGAAGGAACACGGGAAATCCCCATGAAAAAGACAAGCCTTGCCATAGTCGCCTGCCTGATTGCGCTTATAGCGCTCAGCAGCGCCTACGCCGTCAAGAAGACCTCCACTACGGAATTCTGTCTCTCCTGCCACGAAATGGAGACGCACGGCTTCGAGCTGAAACGCTCGGCTCATGCCGTGGACAAGGACAAGAAGCCCATCACCTGCGTCCAGTGCCACATGCCCCCGGGATATGGCCTCGACTACTTCATGGTGAAGTCCTACCTCGGCGCGCGCGACGCCGCCGTCCACCTGCTCGGCGACACCGACGATCTGGACCGGCGGGAGATGCAGGGCGTGGCCCGGCGCTTCGTGGCCGACGCCAACTGCCTGGCCTGCCACGCCGACCTGGCGAAAAACGTCAAGGGCCAGCCCATCAGCGCCGAAGGCAAAAAAGCCCACGACGCCTGGCTCGGCAAGGACGGCAACGCCCGGCGGACCTGCGCCGGCTGCCACGCCAACATGGCCCACCTGCCCGTCTTCGACCGGCGATACGCGGTCAACGCCGCCTTTGCCGCCAAACTGCCCCGGGCCGGGGAATAGCCCGGCCGGCTTTGAGGGAACCGTCATGCACAAACGCACCTGGCTTCTCGGCGTCCTGGGGCTGGCCGTCCTGGTCATCGCCTACTTCTCCTACCTGACCCTGGGCTTCACCGGCACGCGCTGCGAAGGGGCCAAGGTCCGCCACGGCGAGGTCACGGACGAACAGGGCGACTGCTACGCCTGCCACAAAAAGACCACGCCCAAGGTGGCCCAGGACTGGTTCGAGAGCAAACACGGCATGTTGCTGGTCAAGTGCTACGTCTGCCACGGCCTGCCCGACGGCAAGGGCTCGGTGCCTTTCTCCGCCAACCCCAGCGCCGAGGTGGCCTGCCAGCGCTGCCACGCCCCGGCCATGCAGCGCATGGCCGAGAAATTCGGCGTGCGCGACCACTGCGACGGCTGCCACGGCTTCCATGCCAATTCCCTGCACCACGAAGCCTTCACCAAGTCCGTGTCCAAGGAACAAGCCGAATAAGCCCTGAAAGCCGCCGTTTCGACCCGGCGCGGCAACTGCGCCGCCTGCGTCGACAGCAACGGGCCCGGCCGGGCCAAGGAGGAGCGACATGTCGCTGACGAGAAGAGATTTCATAAAATATTCCGCTGCAATGGCCGCCTTCGCCCTCCTTGACCCGACGCGGGCCGCCGCCGCCCCGGAGCAGGGGCCGCAAACCTGGGTCAAGGGCGTGTGCCGCTACTGCGGCACGGGCTGCGGGGTCATGGTGGGCGTGCGGGACGGCAAGGTGGTCATGGTCAAGGGCGATCCCAACAACCACAACAAAGGCCTGCTGTGTCTCAAGGGGGCGCTCCTGCCGGCCGTGGTCAACGCCCCGGACCGCCTGACCAGGCCGCTTATCCGCAAAAACGGCCAGCTGACCCCGGCGTCCTGGAACGAAGCCCTGGACCTGACCGCCGCCCGCTTCAAGGACGTGCTGGACAAGCACGGCCCCAAGGCCGTGGCCTTCTACGGCTCGGGCCAGGCCCTGACCGAAGAGTCCTACCTGGCCAACAAGATCTTCAAGGCGGGCCTGCGGTCCAACAACGTGGACGGCAACCCGCGCCTGTGCATGGCCTCGGCCGTGGGCGGCTACGTCACCACCTTCGGCAAGGACGAGCCCATGGGCTGCTATGAGGACATGGACGCCGCCACCTGCTTTCTCGTCATCGGGTCCAACACCTCCGAGTGCCATCCGGTGCTCTTTCGCCGGCTGGCCGCCCGCAAGCAGGCCGACCCCAACGTCAAGATCGTGGTGGTCGATCCCCGGCTCACCAACACTTCCCGCATCGCCGACCTGCACCTGGCCATCGTCCCGGGCACGGATCTGGCGCTGTTAAACGCCATGGCCCACGTCATCATCAACGAGGAACTGGACGACCCGCGCTTCCACGGCAAGTACACGGTGTTCCGCCAGATGGTGGACGGCAAGCCCGAGGACAAGACCTTCGACGACTACCGGGCTTTCGTGGCCCAGTACACGCCCGAAAAGGCGGCGGAGATCACCGGCGTGCCGGCCGCGTCCATCGTGGCCGCGGCCAAGCTCTTCGCCGGCTCCAGCGCCACCATGTCGCTGTGGTGCATGGGGCTTAATCAGCGCATCCAGGGGGTTTGGGCCAACAACCTCGTGCACAACCTGCACCTGCTCACGGGCAAGATCTGCAAGCCCGGGTCCACGAGCTTTTCCCTGACCGGCCAGCCCAACGCTTGCGGCGGCGTGCGCGACACCGGCTCCCTGGCCCACCTCCTGCCGGGGGGCCGGGTGATCGCCAACAAGGCCCACCGCAACGAGATGGAAAAGCTCTGGGGCGTCCCCCAGGACACCATTGCCCCGGAACCCGGGCTTTTCACCACGGCCATGTTCGGGGCGCTGGGCGACACGGTCAAGGCCATGCTGGTCCTTTGCACCAACCCGGCCCAGAGCCTGCCCAACGTCAAGAAATACGCCGCCAATCTCAAGAAGGACACCAAGTTCCTGGCGGTCATTGAAGCCTTCGGCGACGCCGAGACCCTCAAGTACGCCGACGTGGTCTTCCCGGCCGCCTTCTGGTGCGAGCGCGACGGCGTCTACGGCTGCGGCGAGCGGCGCTACGCGCTTATCGAAAAGGCCGTCGATCCCCCGGGAGAAGCCCGCCCGAGCGTGAATATCCTCGTGGATTTGGCCCTGCGCCTGGGCGTGGACCCCAAGCTCGTGCCCTTTGCCAACGCCTCGGAAGTCTGGGACGAATGGCGCGAGGTCTCCAGCCACTCGGCCTACAACTTCAAGGGCATGACCCGCGAGCGGCTGCGCAAGACCTCGGGCCTGCTGTGGCCCTGCCCGACCGAAGACCATCCCGGCACGAAAATCCGCTACGCCCGGGGCGAGGACCCCAACATCCCGGCCGACCATCCCGACAAGTACGTGTTCTACGGCAACCCGGGCGGCAAAGCCATCATGTGGCTGCGGGCCAACAAGCCGGCGGCCGAGCCGCCCGACGCCGCCTATCCCTTTGTCCTGACCACCGGCCGGGTCATCGACCAGTGGCACACCGGCACCATGACCGGCAAGGTGCCGGAAATCCACAAGGC
>JAEZEM010000156.1 GCA_023417745.1 Pseudomonadota bacterium | reverse complement strand
CGCTTCGTCCGCCCCGAAAACGCCCCCAAGGCAGGAGCATTCGAGATGATGGCAGGGCGGGACGAAATATCGTACAAGCGCCCTACCCGCCCATGCAGGGGGTCCGGGGGGCTTAGCCCCCCGGTGGGTCCAGGGCAAAGCCCTGGCCGCCGGAGGCAAAACACCATGTCCGAATCGAACAGCATTGACATCTGCGTTGCCGATCCGTTGGCGTTGGAAATCACCTGGAAGAACGGCGAGGTCACGGCCTTGAAGCTGACCTGGGCCGAGGGCAAGACGCGCAGCGTCGCCAGCGAGGCCGGCCGGGCCGTGCAGGCCGCCTTGGAGGCTTATGTGGCCGGCGGCCAGGCCGACTGGCCCAAGCTGCCCTTCGCCTGGGGCAAGGCGAGCGATTTTTCGCGCCGGGTGCTGGAAGAGCTGGCCCGGGTGCCGGCCGGACAGCCGGTCAGCTACGGCTGGCTGGCGGCCAAGGCCGGACGCCCCAAGGCGGCCCGGGCCGTGGGCCGGGTCATGGCCTCCAATCCGTTCCCGCTCCTCTACCCCTGCCACCGGGTGGTCGGGGCCAAGGGCGCGCTCACCGGCTTCGGGCCGGGCATCGACATGAAAAAATACCTGCTGGAACTCGAAGGGGCCGCTTCGCGGTAAGACCGGGAAGAACGAAGAGGCAAGACCGGGCGCTGCCCGGACCCGCCGGGGGGCTCAGCCCCCCGGACCCCCGGCATGGGGGACGAGTAGAGGATTGCACTATGTTTACGGGACTGGTGATGGGTCTGGGCCGTGTTGCGGCCGTGGAGTCGCGGGGCAATGAGACGCGATTTCGCCTCAAGGCGCTTTTCGATCTGCAAAATATCGTTCTCGGCGAATCCATTGCCGTCAACGGCGTGTGCCTCACCGTCGAAACTTTCGGCGACCGGGAATACACGGCCTATGCCTCGGGCGAGACGCTTTCGCGCTCGAACCTGGGCAAGCTCAAGATCGGCAGCGTGGTGAATCTGGAGCGCGCCCTGGCCCTGGGCGACCGCCTGGGCGGGCATATGGTGTCGGGCCATGTGGACTGTCTGGCCGAGGTGGCGACGGTGACCCCGGCTGGACAGTCGATGCAGTATAAAATAGATTTCCCGAAGGAATTTTCGATTTTCGTCGTGCCCAAGGGGTCTGTCGCCCTGGACGGCATCAGCCTGACCGTCAACGAATGCGGCGAGGGCTGGCTCACGGTGAACATCATCCCCTCGACCCAGGGCGCGACCACGATTTCCGGCTGGAAGCCCGGCACGGTCATCAACATGGAGACCGACGTGCTGGGGAAATACGTGCTACGGATGCTTGGGCCGTGGCAGGACGCCCAGGGGAAGAAGGAATCGAAGATTTCCGAGGCGTTTTTGCGAGAGAACGGGTTTTAGCCGCCGCCTAGGCCACAACCCAAAAGGAGCCGCCCCATGAAACGTCTCGCGTCATTTTTCCTTTGCGCCATGCTTTGTCTGGCCGCCGGCTCGGCCCTGGCCGCCGAGGGCGACGAAGCCGCCGCCGAGGCCGCCGCCGGCAAATGGCTGGCCCTTTGCGACGCCGGCAAATATCCCGAAAGCTGGCGCGAAGCCTCGTCGTTTTTTCGCGGCGCCATCACCGAGGACGCCTGGACCAAGGCGCTCACCGGCATACGCACGCCCCTGGGGCCGAACAAAAGCCGCGCCCGCACCTCCGTGATCCAGGCCCGGCAACTGCCCGGCGCGCCCGACGGCAACTATGTCGTGCTGACCTACGAAAGCGCCTTCGCCAACAAGGCCAATGCCGTGGAAACCGTCACCTTCATGCAGGAAAAAGACGGCTCCTGGCACGCCGCCGGTTATTTCATCCGGTAGCGCCGCCGGCCAAACGCCCAGGGAACCGCCATGCCCATCGAATACCGCAGCGTCTGCGTCTTCGTGGCCGACATCGACCGCGCCCGGGCCTTTTACGAAGAGCTGCTCGGCCAGTCGCCCCTGCACGTGCTGCCGGGCTACGTCGCCTACCCACATTTCTGCCTGTGGCGCGAGGACACCGCCCGGCGCATCGTTTTCGACGAGGAGACCGGCGCACCGGCCGGCCCCATGGGCCGCGACAACCTGGAGCTGTATTTCGAGGACGCCGCCCTGGAAGACGCCTTTGAGCGCGTCATGACCCGGGCTGAGATCATCCATCCGCCCAAGTCCGCGGCCTGGGGCCAGCGCGCCTTTCGTCTGCGCGACCCGGACGGCCACATCATCGAGGTGGCCGAGCCCATGGAAGCGGTCATCGAACGCCTGCGCGACAAGGGGCTGTCCCCGGCCGAAATCGCCGCCGCCACCATGATGCCGGCCGAATTCGTGGCTTCGGTGCTCGACGAATAGCGTCCGGCCCTTCAAAAAGACGATAGCATTGTTGCAGAAAACAGCTGGTTCTCAAGTGGTTCCGCTCTAACGCCAGCGGCTGGTTGCAAGGCTTCGTCCTTGGCTGCAAGACGTCCGCCCGGCCATCAAGTTACAGTGTTTCCCATCGCGCCCTAATTTTTTCCTTACGGCCAACCGATATGTGTTGATACGCCAACCGGAGGAAGATCGATGGACGTCGCCGCGCTATCCTCACTCGCCCAGACGACCAGCACCGTGGCCGCGCCCACGCCGAAAAGCCTGCAACCTGTTGTTGCCGCCAAACCTGACAATATGCTGGCCGGCAACTTCGTCCAGGCCGACGCCGGTCCCTCCAAATATCTGCAAGCCCGACTCGACAGCTTGCAGACGGAAAAATCCTTTGCCAGTTCCATGAGCGCCCTGCTCACGTCCATGACCGCCCAGTTCGCCACCACCGTGGCCAGCGTCGGGTCGAGCAGCGGCGACTCGACCTTTGTCGCCGCCGTCATAAACAAATACAAAGTCAAAGACAGCATCGGCCGGGCCGTGGACAAGGAAGTCGGCGACAGCGCCCAGGACAACCTCGACGCCACCCGCCAGGACATCGAGGACAAGGCCGAAGCGGCCTCGACCGGCCAGTCGGAAAACGCCGCCGGCCAAGGCACGGCCACGCCCGAGACGACGGCGACGGCCCAAACGCCCGGCGCGACGACCGCGTCCGAGGCCGCTTCGGCCACCGAGGCCATCCAGGCGGCGGCCGAAGCCGCCCAGACCGCGCCGACAGGACAAACGGCCGAGGCCGGGCCGGCCGAGCCGACCGCACCGGCAGGACAAGCCGCGCAAGCCGAACTGGCCGCGTCAGCCGGGCAAGCCGGACAGATCGCGGCGGCCCAGGAGCCGGCCCAGACTGTCCCCGCGCTCGGGGCCACCATCGACATCCAGGTCTAGCCCCCCTCGGCCAGCCCCGCTTCCCCGCTCCCTGCCGGCCGCGACGTGGACCGCCCTCCCGCGTCGCGGCCGGCCCTGTTCCAGAATGTCGTCCTCTCACCAGCCGCCCGGACCGCCTTCCCGCGCACGGCCGGCCCTTTGGCGCGCCAGACTCGCCGCGGTGGCCCGAAAATCCCGCTATTCCGCTCTGCTTGCCTTGGCCGCCGGCCTGGAATAGGATGCGTCCCCTTTGACCCGGCCCGTCCCGGGTCTTTGGTCTTTTCCCCAGGGAGCCGGCCGCACAGCGCCGACCCGAACGAGGTATACCCACATGC
>JAEZEM010000078.1 GCA_023417745.1 Pseudomonadota bacterium | reverse complement strand
TCCAGCAGGCTCCACACGGCCATGAGCAGCCCAAAGGCGCTGACCCCAAGGCCGAGCACGGCGGACAGGCGCAGCGGGGCCACGGAAAAATTGACGAACATGGTCAGCCACAACCGGATGAGCTTCCAGAGGGTGTAGCCCGACCGGCCGGCCCGACGGGGACAGTGCTCCACCTCGATCTGGGCGATATTGTCGGTGACCCGCAGGATCAGGCCGTCCACGTAGGGCGAGGGGCCGGCATAGGCGATGATGCGCTCGACCAGGAATCGGGACAGGCACTTGAAGCTGGAGAGATAGAGATGGCGCGGCTTGCCGAGCAGCCAGGTGGCCACCAGATCGTTAAACGCGCTGCCCCAGTTGCGCAGGGCGTCGTGGCATTTTTCGCGAAAAGCGCCGTAGACCGCGTCATAACCGCCGGCCACGGCGGCTTCCACCAGCCGGGCCGCCTCATGGGGCGGATTTTGGAAGTCGTCGTCCATGACCACGACATAGTCGCCCCCGGCCTGGCACAAACCGGCCATGACCGCGCCGTGCTCGCCGAAATTACGGGCCAGGCGCAGGTAGGTGACGCGTCCGGGATGGCGGTCGCAGCAGGCCAGGCATTCCCGGTGGCTGCCGTCGCGGCTGCCGTCGTTGACCAGCACCACATCGGTTACGGGCAGCGGCGGTTCGGTGACCAGGGCGTCCACCAGCCGGCCGATGGACTGCTCGGCGTTGTAGACCGGAATGACGATGGTCAATGTGGGCGGTGATACGGCTTGACTCATAACCCCTTGCCGGCGGGTTGCGGGTTGCCGGAAACGCCCCGGCCGGGCTTGCGGGCCAGGGCGAAGACGGACAGGCCAAAGGGAAAGGCCAGAGCCTTGCCCACGATGGCGGCGTTTTCGAGACGCCGCACGGCGGCCAGGGCGGCGTTTATCGGCCCGGGCAGCGGGGCCAGGTCGGAAACCGGCTCACGGCCGGGCTTGCCCCGTCTGCGGGCCAGCCGCACCAGAGCCGCGGCCGGAAAAAGCAGCGTATTGGAATAGGAAAGAATGTCCAGGGTAAAGCCGGCGGCGGCCAACATGACGCGCACCTCGCCGGCCCGGTAGCGCCGCACCACGCCCACGGCCCGGTCGTGCTCGGCGTAAAGCGCCTGGAAAGCCACCAGATTGAGAATCAGCGCCCCGCCTGGGGCCAGCACCCGATGCAGTTCGGCCAGGGCCTTTGGCATCTCGCCCGGCGGCACGTTGGCCAGCACGTCCAGGGAAAGGGCCACGTCAAAGGCGGCGTCGGCAAAGGGCAGGGTCACGGCCGAGGCCCGGACCAAGGGAAAATCCCCGCGCCCCCGGGCCAGGGACAGGGCCGTGGCCGACAGGTCGAGGCCCACGGGCTGCAAGTCGGCCAAAAGCTCCAGCATCTTGCCCGTGCCGCAACCGGCGTCGAGCACCCGGCCCGGGCCGGACACCAGTTCCCGACAGCGCGCCAGCGCCCGGCGGACCTGATCGTGCAGCCCCAGATACCACCAGTGCCGTTCTTCGGCCTGGCGCATAGCGGCATATTCGGCTTCCAGCATGGTCTCAACGCACCTCGAAACATTTTCGAACCGTCTGGGCCGCAACGGCCGGGACGTGAAGGCCCTGTCTAGCGGTTTGCCCGAAAAAAATCTATTGCACCGAGGAAGTCCCGCCGCAACGAGGCCCCCATGTCGCCGCGCCACCACCCTTCGCCCTTATTTTCCGTGATCGTTCCCGTCCTTGGCGAGGCGCGCCGCATAAACGGCGTCATCGACAACATCCACGCCGCCGGCTACGGCACGCCGCTGGAAATCATCGTGGTCGACGGTGATCCGGCCGGGGCGACCCTGCGAGCCATCGACCGGGACGGCATCATGGGCCTGACCGCCCCGCCCGGCCGGGCCAGCCAGCAAAACGCCGGCGCGGCCACGGCCCGGGGCGAATACGTGCTGTTTCTCCACGCCGACACGCGCCTGCCGGCCGGGGCCTTTGCCGAGGCGGCCCGGCTGCTGGAAACCCGGGCCGAACTGGCCGCTTTTTCCCTGGCCATCCGCTCCGAAAAACCGCTCCTGCGGGCCATCGCCGCCGCCGCCACCTGGCGCTCACGGCTTTTTTCCCTGCCCTACGGCGACCAGGCCCTGTGCCTGCGCCGCGACCTCTTTGCCGCCATGGGCGGCTTTTGCGGCATCCCGGTCATGGAGGATGTGGAGCTGGTGCGCTGTCTGCGCCGGGCCGGCGGCCGGGTGGCCGTCTCCCGATTGCGGGTGACCACCTCGGCCCGGCGCTGGCTGGCCGAGGGTCCCCTTTTCGCCACGGCCCGCAACTTGGCCCTGCTTATCGGCTACACCCTGGGCGTGGCCCCGGCCCGACTGGCCCGGTTCTACCCGCCCCGGCCGATCCCCCCGACGGGCGATCCCAGCCCGGCTTCCGAGGCCTGACCGGTGGAGGCCGTCTCCCTGCATATCCTGGCCAAGGCCCCGCTGCCAGGGCTGGTCAAGACCCGGCTGGCCGCCGCGTGCGGCAACGACCTGGCCTTGGCGGCCTACCGGGCCATGGCCGCCAACGTTTTTCGCGCCGCCCTGGCCTCGGGCCTGCCGGCCGCCGTCCATTTCGCCCCGGGGAGCGCCCAGGCGGCCCACGCAGCCATGACCGCCCTGTGCGGTCCGGGCTTTCGCCTCCAACCCCAAGCCTCGGGCGACCTCGGCGCGCGCATGGCCGCCGCCCTGGCCGGGGCGTTTGCCGCCGGCGACGCGGCCGCTCTGCTCATCGGCGCGGACCTGCCCCTTCTCACCCCGGCCCTGCTGCGACAAGCCGCCCAAGCTCTTGAAAACAAACCGGCCGTGCTGGGGCCGGCCGAAGACGGCGGCTACTGGCTCATCGGCTTCACCCAGGAGGGATTTGCGCCGGAGGTCTTTGTCGACATGCCCTGGAGCACCGCCGCCGTGGCCGAGCTGACCCGGGCGCGCCTGGCCGCGGCCGGCCGGGACGTGGCCGTGCTGGCCACGCTGCCCGACTGCGACGAGGCGGCCGATCTGGCCCGGCTGGCCGGACCGCCCTGGCGACAAGCCCTTGGCGGCACGCCGTTCGGACAATTCCTGGAAGCGCTCCGGCCGGCTATTTGACCAAAAGCGCGCCAGCCGTTAGTGTTGAAGGAAAATGAAGGCGAGCCTGGGGCTGGCCGACACGGCAGGGAGGCGCGGTTGGGGACGCCTGGCGGAGAATTGCGCGCGCGCACGCTTGTCAGCTGCTTTCTGCGCTGCTACCTGATCGGCGCGGCGTTCAACACGCGCGGCCTGCAGCACGTGGGGCTGGCCTACGCCATGGAACCGGGACTGGCCCGGCTCTATCCCGACCCGGCCCAGCGCGACGCCGTGTTCGAGCGCTACCTCAAGCTCTACAACACGCATTTTTTCTGGACCCCCTTGCTGGTGGGGCTTTTTTTGTCCCTGGAGGAAAAGATCGCCCAGGGCCTTGTGCCGGCGGAAATGCTTGACAACGTCAAGACCACGACGGCATTCACCCTCTCCGCCATAGGCGACACGTTTTTTTCGGCCAGCGTCATGGGTCTTTGGGGGCTTTCGGCCGCCTGTCTGGCCGCCGACGGGCGTTACGGGCTTTTGGCCGGCCTCACCGCCGTCCTGTTTCTGGCCGCCCAGGCCTTCAAGGCCATGACCTTTCGCGCCGGCTACCGCGAGGGCTTCCAGGTGCTGCGCCGCCTCAAACGCTGGGATCTGGTCAACCTGGGCCGACGCGTCAAGGTGGCCAACGCCGTGCTCTTGTCGCTTTTCTGGGTGCTGGCCCACCCCCGGGGCGAGTCCGGCTCGCCCTTGGCCGACGCGGCGCTCATCGGCATCCTGGCCGCCTGGGCCGCCACACGGCCGTCGGTGTCCCGGGAAGCGGCGCTTTTGGCCCTGGCCGCCGGCTGGGTGCTGGCCCGCTCCATGTGGCCGGCTTAGCGCCGGCATAACCGCCAGGCCCACGCCTGGCCCGCCGCCCCCAAGGCGGCCGATACGACGGTGGACGATGACCGAGCCGACCCTTGCCGCCCCCTTGCCCGGGGCCGACGACATCCTGGCCGAAGCCGACGGTTTCGTGCTGCGCGTGCGCGTGGCCAACGAACAGGGCCTGCACGCCCGGCCGGCCGCCAAGCTGGCCCAGGAAGCCCAGAAATTCGCCTGCGACATCCAGATGCGCCAGGACGGCGGCGAAGCCGTGGACGCCAAGAGCATTCTCGACATCCTCACCATGGCCGCCGGCCAGGGCTGCGAACTGGAACTGCGCGCCGCCGGCCCGGACGCCGTGCAAGCGCTCGGCCGCCTGGGCGAACTGTTTCGCAACCGCTTCCGCTGATGCCGCGACCGGTCCGTGACAGGGACCGGACAACCCCCAACCCCGCCGCGCCGCGGATCGCCGCCGCGCCAAGGACCAGCCCGACATGGCAACCCTCAAAGGCATCCCCGTCTCGGCCGGCATCTCCATCGGACGGGCCTTTTTCTTAAACCGCTCCGGGGCCGGCCCCCTGCCCCGCCAGACCCTGCCCGAAGCCCTGGTCGCGCCGGAAGTGGCCCGCCTGGAACGGGCCTTCGAGCAGTTCGCCCAGGAGATCGAACAGGCCCGGGAGCGCATCCCGGCCGATCTGCGCGAACACGCGCTGATTATCGACTCCCACCTCATGATCCTCAAGGACCCCAAACTTTCGGGAGTCGCCAAACGCTACATCCAGACCCTTGGCATCAACGCCGAATGGGCCCTGGACAAGGCCATGGCCGATCTGGAAAAGGCCTTCGAGGCCCTGGACGACCAGTATTTCCGCGACCGCATCCAGGACGTGCGCACCGTCTCGGGCCGCGTCCAGGCCCGGCTCGCCGGCCAGACCGCCGAGATCCGGGCCATCGAGAGCCGGGTGGTGCTCATGGCCCACGACGTCTCCCCGGCCGACACGGCGTCGCTGGAGACCGACAAGATCATGGCCCTGGTCACGGTTCAGGGCGGCAAGACCTCGCACACCGGCATCCTGGCCCGGACCCTGGGCATCCCGGCCGTGGTCGGCGTCACGGAACTCGAACGCGAGGTGCGCGACGGCGACCTCGTGGTGGTGGACGGGCTGCGCGGCGTGGTGGTGCTGTCCCCGGCCGAGGAGGAACTGGCCCGGCTCTCCGACCTCAAATACCAGTTCGAGGCCTACCAGGCCGGCATCATGCGCGGCTGCCACCTGCCCGGCGAAACCATCGACGGCTACCGGCTCAAGGTCAAAGCCAACATCGAGATGCTTGAGGAAGTGCCCACCGTGGTCAACAACGGCGGCGAGGGCATTGGGCTTTACCGCACCGAATATTCCTACATGAACCGGGCCAAGCTGCCGACGGAAGAAGAACTTTACCAGGAATACCTGGATCTTGCCACGATCATGTCGCCGCGTCGGGTGACGCTGCGCACCCTCGACGCCGGGGCCGACAAGTTCGTCTCCACCCTGGGCAGCCTCGACGAGCGCAACCCGGCCCTGGGGCTGCGGGCCATCCGCCTGTGCATGCACCACCCCGACATCTTCAAGACCCAGCTGCGGGCCATGCTGCGGGCGTCGGTGGCCGGCAACATTTCGGTGATGTTCCCCATGATCTCCGGGCTGCGGGAGATCCGGCAAGCCAAGGCCATGCTGGCCGAGGCCAGGGCCGAGCTGCGCCAGGAAGGCCACCGCTTCAACGCCGACCTGCCCGTGGGCATCATGATGGAACTGCCCTCGGCCGTGATGATCGCCGAGATCCTGGCCCGGGAAGTCGATTTCTTCAGCATCGGCACCAACGACCTCATCCAGTATTCCCTGGGCATCGACCGCACCAACCGGTTCGTGTCCCACATGTACCAGCCCCTGCATCCGGCCGTGGTGCGCAGCATCAAGCATGTGGTCGACGCCGCCCACCAGGCCGGCATCGAAGTGAGTCTGTGCGGCGAAATGGCTTCCGATCCCTTTTGCGTGCCCATTCTCATGGGCATGCAGATCGACTGCATCAGCTTGACCCCCCAGGCCATACCGGGCATCAAGCGGATCATTCGCCAGGCCACCATGGACGATTGCAAAAATCTGCTTAAATTGGTTCTGGAAAGCCCGTCCGTGACCCGGACCAACGCCCTGGTCCAGGAAACCATCTTCCGGCAGTTCCCGGACGAGCTCATGTTTTATTCCTCCCTGCTCGACCGGGAGGACTCCCCGGCCCATTGACCGCCCCGGCCGCCCGGCCTACACACGACACGGACGCGGCGGGGCTGGCCGTGATGCGACGCCCGGACCTGTCCGGGCGCGAAACGGCGGCGGCATTGCCTGCCAAAGGACGCCATGGCTGCGAAAGAATCGGGCGAGAAGCTTGTCGCCCTCAATAAAAAAGCCCGCCACCTCTACGAATTTCTGGAAAAATACGAGGCCGGTCTGGTGCTCATGGGGTCCGAGGTGAAATCCCTTCGCCTGGGACGCATCAGCTTCAAGGACGGCTACGTGAAGTTCCAGGACGGCGAGGCGTTTCTCATCGGCGTGCACATCGCGCCCTACGAAAACGCCGGCTACGCCGGCCATGAGCCCGAGCGGCCGCGAAAGCTTCTGCTCCATACGGCGGAAATAAACGCCATGCGGGTCAAGGTGGAGCAAAAAGGGCTGACCGTGGTCCCGGTGCGGGTGTATTTCAAAAACGGCCGGGCCAAGGCCGAGATCGCCCTGGCGCGCGGCAAGAAGGTCTTCGACCGCCGCGACGACCTCAAGTCCCGCGACCTCGACCGCG
>JAEZEM010000056.1 GCA_023417745.1 Pseudomonadota bacterium | reverse complement strand
GGGCCGGCGTGGCCGACAAGGCGCTTGGCGACGCCCTGGCCGCCGATCTGGCCGCCCGCGCCCGGGCCGCCGCCCGCCCCCTCCCCGGGCGCTCCCCCCTGCCGGGGCCGGTTGTCGCCGCCGGCGAAACCGGCAAGGGACTCTGGAGCCGGGTCAAGACCCTGGTTGCCCAGCAGTCGGGGACGACCGGCGAGCCGGCCGACAACCTGCGCCGGGAACTGGCCACGCCGGGCGCGCGATTGGAAAAGCGCCAGATCATGTGGACCGCCCTGGACGGCGCGGTCCTGGCCGACGTCGAAGTGGCCCGCTGTTCGCTCAAGGCCGTCAGTCTCATGGGCGCGGCCATGACCGGAACCGTTTTTACCGCCAGCCAGTTCGCGGACGTCAATTTCGAAGGCGCGCGCCTGGACAACGTGACCTTTGTCGGCTGCCGGTTCCTCAACTGCCGCTTCTCCGAAGCCGTGCTGCGCCAGGTGCGCTTTCTCGACTGCGACATGCGGCTTTGCGCCTTTGGCGGACTGGCCGGCGAGGATGTTACCATGACGGGCCTGGACGCCCTGGCCTGCGACTTCATCGGCGCGACCCTGGCCGGTCTGGCCCTGACTCGCTGCCGGCTGCGGGCGGTCAGCCTGGTGCGGGCGGTGGTCCATGACTGCGCCTGCCAGGGCGTGGTTTTTTCGGACTGTCTGTTCGAGATGGCGACGTTTGTCCGCATCCGATTTGTCAGCCTGCGCACCGAGGGCTGCTATTTCGCCAAATCGCGCTTTATCGGCCCAACCGACGAGCCCGACATCCTGGGCGCGGTGGCCCGGGACGAAGCCGCCGCCATCCTCGAAGCGGCCGAGGCCGGCCAGCCGCTGCCGGCTGCCCTGGCCGACGGCCCGGGGCTGCGCCTTATCGCGACGGTGTGCGACATCGTGCTGGCCGGGCGCGACTACCGCCGTCGCCGACTGGCCATGCTCGCCAACAACAAACGCCGCCTGGCCTGGGCCAGACGGCGGCTTGGCGAGGACGGGGCAGCCTTCCTGGAAATGCTGCCGGCCCTGATCCAGGCGCCGCTGGTGCGCGGCGCATCCGGCCTGCGCCCGGCCCCGGCGGCGCGCATCACCGGACAGGTCCCCAATTTCGCCGCCGCCCGCCTGGCCGCCGCCCATTTCGGCGACCGCGCCGCCGAAGCGGCCGCCCTCCCCGACGACGCCATCCGGGTCGAGGCCGTCTACACCATCGGCAGCGTCGGTACCGTGGCCCAGACCAACGATTCCGATCTCGACGTCTGGGTCGTGCTGGCCGAAGCCGACGCCGCCCGGCCGGACCTGCCCGCCTTCCAGGACAAGCTCGACGCCGTCAGCCGGCAAGCTGACCGCGACCACAATCTCGAAATCCACTTTTTCCTCATGAGCGTGTCCGACATCCGCGACAACATCTTCGGCTACTCCGCCGACGAGGGCTACGGTTCGGCCCAGGGTTGCCTGCTCAAGGAGGAATTCTACCGCACGGCCCTGGTGGTGGCCGGCAAAAAGCCGGCCTGGTGGTGCCTGCCGCCGGACATCGCCGAGGATGGCTACGCCAAGGCCATGGCCGCCCTTGGCCGCACCGCCGCCGACGTGGCCGCCGACAGCCTGGACTTCGGCTGCGTGCGGGCCATCGCTGGGGACGAGTATTTCGGCGCGTCGCTGTGGATGATCGTCAAATCCTTAACGAGTCCGTTCAAATCCATCATCAAGTTCGGGCTGCTGGAGAAATACGCCGCCCACCCCGGCCGGCCGAGCCTGCTGTGCGAAACGCTCAAGGCCTCCATCCTGGCCAACCAGGGCGGGTTGTGGCGCTGCGATCCCTATGCCCTGCTGTTCAAGGAAGTCAGCCGCCACTACGAGGAAAGCGGTCAGGCTGGAGCCATGGAGCTGTTGCGCCAGGCCTTTTTGCAAAAGACCGGCTTCGATCCCTGCGACGAATACGCCAGCCGCACCGGCGAGGCCATCCTCGACCACTTCTTTCCCTATGCCCCGCCGACGACAGGCTCCTGCCCGCCCCTGCCGAAAAAAGCCGGTCCCGAGGCCGAAGCCGGCTTTGCCCAGGGCATGGTCCTTTGCGACGCCATATCCAATTATTTTCTCAAGGCCTACGAACGCCTCAAAAATCGCAGCGCCGAACTCGGCGCGGCCGGCGGCCTGACCGAACGCGACCAGACCATGCTGTCGCGGCGCATCGCGGCCAGCTTCGCCAAGCGGGTGGGCAAGGTCATGCGGCTGCCGTTTTTGGGGCCGGGACGGCATCTCTTCGATTCGCTGGAGATCGGACTGGAAGACGGCAAGGGCCGTGAGGCGGGCTTGATCGCTCGGGGAGAGCCGGCCGTGCGCGGCGGGTCGCGCAAATCCCGGCAAAAGGAGACCTTGCGTCAGGAGCTTTCCGTGGTGCGTCTGGCCGCCTGGCTCGTGGCCAACGAACTCTACCGGCCGGGCCTGCATGTCCAGGCGACGCTGTTGCCGGCCCCGCTGACCCTGCCCGACTGCGTGGGGCTCCTGTCCGCCGTCCATGACCTGTTCCCGGCCCGGGCGACCTTCAATCCGCCGCTGTCCTGGGGGCTGTCGCCGGAAAGGTCACGACCGCCCTGCTGGTGGTCAACATGACGGCCCCGCGCGAAGAACGCGCCACGGTGAGCATCGACACCCTCTACGCCACGAACTGGGGGGAATTTTTCCACCTGGAGCGGACCACGGCCCTGGAGCCCTTGAGCGCTTCGCCTCGGGATTACCTCATCGACTCCATGGGGTTGACGCTAGACCCTGACGCCCGCATTGAGGTCTTCGCTCCGGCCAAGTCGCTGTGCCAGGCCGTGCGGCGGGCCAAGAGAAGCTGACGCCAAGGGCCTTAAGCCCGGGCGCTTTCCTCGGCCGCGTCCTCCAGGGGAACCGGCGGCGTGATGTACAACTCGTGGCCGTCAAAACGGTGCATGGCCCGGAAAGAGAACCAGTAAAACGACTGTTTGAGCAGGTGACGGTTCCCCACCCAATCCAACAGCAGATGGCCGGTCACGCCGATGGTCAGCCCCACGCCCCAGGGCGCGGCGATGCCGAAACCGACCAGCAGCCACAGGAAGATGACGAACTCGAAGGAGTGCAACACCAGATAGAGCCTGGGCAGCCGGCCCTCCTCGCAGTTGGCGAAGAAATCCTGCATGCCGCCCCAGCGTTTTTTGTAGAGCAGGTAATCCAGCACATGGTCGCAATCGATGAGCACGCTCGACAGACCGGCCATGACGGCCCCGGACAAACGGCCGCCCGAGGCGGCGTAGCCGGCCAGGGCCAACGGAACGGCGGAAAGGCAATGCTGGGCGAGTTTCATAAAGCGTCGATCCTTGTGGCGGCCTGCCGGCCGGCTTCGGTGAGCCGTCCGCTGTAGGCCGAGATGTCGTATTCGTAATACCCGGCCGCAAAGAGCCGGCGAAGCAGCTTCCAGGCCATCCCCGGCCCGTAGCCGAGGCTCAAGGCTGTTTCGCCGGGCAGCGTCCGGCCCGGAAACGGCGCGTCCGGTTCGGCCGCCAGGGCAGCCAGGAGCCGGCGGACCTCGGCGTCAAGGGCGTCGGGGACGCCTGGGACGCTGGGGACGTCGGGGGGCATTACACCCCGGCGGCGGCGAAAGCCGCGTCCACGATCTCCTTGGCCTCGGCTTGAAGGGCCTTGAGGTGGTCGCGCCCCCGGAAGCTTTCAGCGTAGATTTTATAGACGTCTTCGGTGCCCGACGGCCGGGCCGCGAACCAGCCGTTTTCCGTCACCACCTTAAGCCCGCCGATGGCCGCGCCGTTGCCCGGGGCGCTGGTCAGCTTGGCCGTTATCGCCTCGCCGGCCAGGGACGAGGCCGTCACCAGTTCGGGGGAAAGCTTGGACAGGGCCGCTTTTTGCGCCTTGGAGGCCGGGGCGTCCATGCGCTCGTAGATGGGCTCGCCGTGGCACTTGGTCAGCTCGGCGTAGTGCTCGGCCGGGTCCTGGCCGGTCTTGGCCGTGATCTCGGCGGCGAGCAAATCCATGATGATGCCGTCCTTGTCCGTGGTCCAGACCGTGCCGTCAAAGCGCAGATAGGCCGCGCCGGCGCTTTCCTCGCCGCCAAAGCCGAAGGAGCCGTCAATGAGCCCGGGCACGAACCATTTAAAGCCCACCGGCACTTCGCACAGCCGGCGGCCAAGCCCGGCCGCCACCCGGTCGATCATGGCGCTGGACACCACGGTCTTGCCCACGGCCGCGTCGGCCCGCCAGCCCTTGCGCGTGGCGAAAAGGTAGCTGATGGCCACGGCTAGATAGTTGTTGGGATTTAAAAGCCCCGCCCCCTTGGTCACGATGCCGTGGCGGTCGTAGTCCGGGTCGTTGCCAAAGGCGATGTCGTAGGACGCTTTATGCTCAATGAGCCGGGCCATGGCGTAGGGCGAGGAGCAGTCCATGCGGATCTTGCCGTCCTTGTCCACGGTCATGAACGAAAAGGTCGGGTCCACCACGTCGCTTATAAGCGACAGGTTCAGGCCATAGCGCTCGGCCATGGGCTCCCAGTAGGCCACGCCCGAACCGCCCAGCGGATCGACGCCCAAGCGCAGCCCGGCCTCGCGGATGGCCCCCATGTCGCAGATGTTGGCCAGATCGGCCACGTAGGGCTCGATGTAGTCATACTGCTCGGTGGTCTCGGCGGCCAGGGCCGAAGCCAGGGTCATGCGCCGCACGCCGGCCAATTTCTTTTCGAGGTAGGCGTTGGCGGCGTCCTGCACGGCCTTGGTGATGTCGGTGTCGGCCGGGCCGCCCGAGGGCGGATTGTATTTGAAGCCGCCGTCCTCGGGCGGATTGTGGGACGGCGTGATGACGA
>JAEZEM010000054.1 GCA_023417745.1 Pseudomonadota bacterium | reverse complement strand
AGAAGGAGAGCGGCGAGGTCACGGTGCTGGAGCTTGGCGGCCGGCTCGACAGCAACACCTCCAAGGTGCTTGAGGACAAGGTGATGGAGATTCTCGGCCAAGGCAAAAAAAAGGTGCTCATGGATTTTGCCGAGGTGGACTACATCAATTCCACCGGTCTTCGCGTGCTGCTTTTGGCCTTGCAGCAGCTTAAAAAGGTTCAGGGCAAGCTGGTTTTGTCGTCCATCAAGGACTACATGAAGGAAGTCTTCGAGATTTCCGGCTACACCGAGATATTTCCGATCTATCCGACCCAGTCGGAGGCCCTGGCCAATTTTTCCTGAGCGCCGAGAGCCGGGAGGAGGACGGATGATGTCAAGACCCTTTATCGTGCCGGCCGGGCTTGTCCTGGCCGCAGCCATGCTCTTGACGCTGCTGCTTGCGGGCCGGCCGGCCTTGGCCGCCGAGGCCCCGGATTCCCTGGCCGGCATCCGGCTTGGAGCCACCGTGGAGGAGCAGGCCGGCAAGCTCGTGGCCGTCGAAGCCAACAAGGCCTTTCATCGCCCGGCCCTGGGCATCATGCCCGTGGCCGCCCTCAAGGGCTTTCGCAGCGGCTATGTCGACTACGGCATGTGCGCGGCCAAGGGCCGGGTGGTGCGGGTCAAGATGAACTACGCCGACGATTCGCTGGAGTTCTTCAACCGTATCCTCGAAGCTCTCAAAAAACGCTACGGCGAGCCCAAGGAGTGGCGAGGCAACGCCTTCGGCACGCTGCGCACCTGGAAATGGAGCCTGAAGTCCAAGGAACTCGGGGCGGTAAGCCTCATCCTCATGCACTATGCCGGCGACGACGGGGCTTTTACCGACGGCAACTCCATCCGCCTCGCCGCAACCGACTTGGTGCGGGCCGAGGAGGTCTGCCAGGCCGGCGCGATCACGGCCAAAAAAGACGAACCCATGCCCGGCAAGGACGCTACCATCGAGGCCCTGGGCTTGGACTGTTTTTTGCCGCGATAGCCTAAACGCCATCCCCGGCTTGTCCCAGGCGTGGCCGGACGCGCCGACCGACGCCATGGCCGGGCACCTTGGGAGCGCTGTGACCACGACCCTGCTTGAAGCGCGTTATCTGGCCTTGCGCGGCGAACTGACCGGGCATCTGGGGCGGCTTTGCGAGCTCCTGGCCGCCTGCGGCCGGCCTGAGGGCGCGGCCACGGCCCGCGAACTCTTAAACCACGCCGCCGAACCGTTTCTTTTCGTGGTGGTGGGCGAGGTCAAGGCCGGCAAGAGCAGCCTCATAAACGCGCTGCTCGGGGCGGAGGTCACGGATGTGGCCCCGGACCCCTGCACCGACCGCATCCGCGTCATCGGCCGGGAAGAGACCGTGGCCAAGGCCCCGTCCGGCGATCTGGTGGTGCGCGTGGCCGTGGACAACCCGCTCCTGGACGGTCTGGCCATCGTGGACACGCCGGGAGTGGACAGCATCATCGACCGCCACCAGGAGATCACCGAGGCGTTTATTCCCCGGGCCGATCTGGCGCTTTTCACCTTTTCCGTGCTCAATCCCTATTCCCGCTCGGCCTGGGAATTTTTCGACCTTGTCGCCGGGGCCTGGGGCCGGCGCGTGGCCTTTGCCTTGACCATGGCCGACCTGGCCAGCCGTGAGCAGATCGCGGTCAACACCGGCCGGCTGCGCGAACTGGCCCGGGAGCGCGGCGTCGAGGAGCCGATTGTCTTTCTCATCTCCTCGGAGAAAAGCCGCACCGACCCCGAGGCCGGCGGCATCGAGGCCCTACGTCGCCACATCCGCGAGCTGACCGCCGGAGGCGGGCATTTTGCCGGCAAGCTCGACGCCACCAGGCGTTCGGCCCTGCGCCTGCTGCAAGAACTTGGGGAAAGCCTGGACGAGCGCGGCCGGGAACTGGCCGCCGACAGCGCCGAGGCCGACCGTATCCGTTCGCGCCTGGACACGGCCCGGCTGGCCGCCGGCCGCGAGGCCGAGGTGCTGCGCACCCGGGTGGAGGCGGCTTACGCTCGGCTGTCCGAGGATTTTTTGGCCGCCTTTGCCGCCGAGCTGACGCTTGGCGGCATGCTCGGCCGGTCCATCACTTCGCTGTGGCGACGGGGCAAGGACGCGGCCGGGCCGACCAAACGCCTGGCCGAACTGGGCGAGGCTTTCGGTCGCGACCTGGAGCGCGAGGTGGAATCCATCGCCGCCGTGGGCGCGGCCCATATTTTCGAGAGTGTGTCAGGCTATGCCCGCATCCTGTTGGATGAGCTGCGCCTGCGCCGGGTGGCGTCGTCGTCGGCCCTTGGCGATCCGCTCTCCGGCGAGCGCGACCGGGTGCTGGCCGAGGTGGCCGGCCGGGTGGAGACCCTTTTAGCCGAAGGCGGTCCCATGGCCGGCCTTGACGCCAAGTCCGTCGCGACCATGGACCCCAGGGCGGCCATGGGCGGGGCGCTGGTGGTCTTGGGAACGATTTTCGCCGTGTCGGTCAAAAGCGCGGTCATCGACGTCACCGGCGGCGTAGTGGCCGCCTTGGGGGCGCTCATTGCCGGCAGCGCCCTCTACTGGCAGCGGCCCAAGGTCCTTCGGGAAATGCGCCGCCGGCTGGCCCAGGGCGGCGAGACGCTGCGCCAGGAACTCGACGAGCGCCTCTCAGCCCGCCTGGACCGGGTTTTTCGGGAGCTGACCGACCGGTTCGAGCCCTTTTTCGCCGACATCGCGGCCCGCGGCGAGGTGCTGGCCGGCTGCCGTGCCCGGCGTGACGCCCTTGAACAAGACCTGCGCGGTTTTTCGACCCAGTAAGCGGAGCCTGTTCGGGCCTTGATCCCAGCGGTGACCCAAACCTACAACGCGCTTGACAAGGCCAGCCGGTTTGGCGGAAGCTGCAAAGTCTTTCGCGACATGCACGGGGCATTGGCCTAAGCCGCCCCTTTTGCCAACATTCCCGATCAATCCATTCAGGGGGAGACGATGGTTCTGGAGCTGATACGGCCCGGCACGAACATCAATTTTCTCAAGTACCGCAAACTGGCCTACCTCGTGTCGGCGGCCATCGTTTTGGCCGGCTTCATCTCGCTGGCCGTCAAGGGCGGCCCGCGTTTCGGCGTCGACTTCTCGGGCGGCCTGTCCATCCAGGTGCGTTTCGCCAAGACCATGGACGTGGAGCACATCGACAAGGCCGTGGAAGAGGTGGGGCTTAAAAACGTCACGGTCCAGCGTTTCGGCCAGGAAGAGGCCAACGAGTTCCTCATCCGGGCCTCGGACCACGACATCAACCAGGAAGCCGTGCGTACGAGCATTGAGGCGGCCCTGGCCAAGAACCTGCCCGATTCCGGCTATTCGTTGCAACGCCTGGAAATGGTCGGCCCCAAGGTCGGCGCGGACCTGCGCGGCAAGGCTTTGGAAGCCATCTTCTATTCGGTGCTTTTGATCGCCATCTATATCTCGGGACGTTTCGAGCATCGCTGGATGGCGGCCGGCCTCATGGCGGCGGGCCTGGCCGGCGGCATCTACGTGCTCAAGCTTGTGGGCGCGTCCACGGTCTGGCTCATCG
>JAEZEM010000047.1 GCA_023417745.1 Pseudomonadota bacterium | reverse complement strand
GGCCAGCATGACGGCCAGGCAGGAGCGTTCGAAGACCAGGACGCCGCCGCAGTCCGGGCAGGCGACGCCCTTGACCGGGGCGGCCTCGAATTTGATGCGCGAGAAAAAGGCCATGCCGTCTCCTTGTCCCTCTTATACAACATAACGACAATTGTGTTGTATAAATAGAAAATTATATCAATTTGTTATTTGCAATGTGTTTTCGCTTGAGCAATGCAATCGGCATTACACCATCTTGGCGTCGCTTAAGATGAGCACCAGCCGCTTGAAGGCGTCCATGTCGAAGTGGTTGGCCATCTCCTCGCGCATGAGGCGCAGCGCCTGGAAGGGCGGCATGGCCTCGGCGTAGGGGCGTTTGCTGGTGAGCGCGTCGTAGACGTCGGCCACGGTCAACACCTTGACGTGGTCGGGTATGAGGGCGCCGGCAAGCCCGCCCGGGTAGCCCGAGCCGTCGGCCCGCTCGTGGTGCATGAGAATGCCCTGGGTGGCCGTGGGCGTGAGGCCCACATCCTGGCACAGGGCCACGCCCTTGACCGGGTGGGTGTTGATGATCAGGCGTTCGTCCGGGGTCAGCGGCCCGGGCTTGGATAAAATGGCGTTTGGCACCCGGGTTTTGCCGATGTCGTGGAGCAGCGCGCCGATGCCGGCCTGGACCATGGTGTATTCGTCGACCTTCATGGTTTGCAGGATGGCGGCGGTGTAGACGAACACCTGCACATTGTGGGTGTGCACCGAATAATCATGGGAGGCCAGGGCGGCCATGGCCCGCAGGGATTCGTTGGAGGCCAGGAATTCGAGGGCGCGTTCCACCAGGCTCACCACCCGCGAGAATTCGCGTTTGCCCAAGCCCTTGGGCAGGCGGGTTTCGAACACGTCGCGCACCACGGCTTCGGCCGTGCCGCTGAGCACCTTGGCCCGCTCGGGCACGGGGATTTTTTCGTCGGTGAGGATCTGCGGCAGGTGCTTTTCGATGTACTGGTTGAAATCCGGGCGCTGTTCGCCCCGGATGTAGACCTCGGTCACGCCGGCGTCGTGGAGCTTTTGCCGGTGGCGCGGGGTGAACTGCTCGTTTTCGGCGGCGTAGAGCACGAACCGGCCGGCCTGGCGGATGAAGACCCGGAATCGGCCCAGGGTCTGGGGGAAGATCATCATGGGCGAGACAGCGAAAAATTGCTCTTCCCGCATCGACGCCTTGCTCAACATGCCGTGTGCGCTCCTGTGTGCCCGGTCTGGTCCGTGACGGCGACCGTACTGCTTTTTTCGACCGTCGCGGCTTAGGCTGGAGCCGGCATGTCGGGCTGGTCCGGGACGGGCGGCGCGTCGCGACGCGTGAGCGTCAGCCGGCCGTTGTCGTCGCGGACGGCTTCGATGAAAAAGTCGAAGGCGTCAAGGGTCAGGCACAGGTCGAAATCGGCTTCGGGCACAATGGCCGTGTCGCCGAAGAAGATTTCGGCGCTGGCCGTGCCGCGCAGGAACCTCGGGATGGCGGCGAAGGCGTTGGGCACGCCCTGGAGCAGGTTGGCCAGGTACATGCCGCACAGCTTGTCTTCCGGGGCCGGGGCCAAGCCGGCCTTGCCCATGGCCACGATGGAGACGACCTCGGGGTTTGCCGCCGCGATGGCCCGGGCCGTGGCCCCCATGTTGGCAAACGAACAGGTGATGACCCGGTCCGCGCTGCCCATGGCCGCGACAATGCCACGCGTGCCGGCGCTGGTGGCGTGGATGACCGTGCGCCCGGCCAGGTCGAAGGCGGCCAGTTCGCTTGGCGAGTTGCCGCAATCAAAACCGGCGGGCTTTAGGCATTGCCGCTCCCCGGCCAGGATGGCCTCGGGATTGGCGGCCTTAAGCGCCAGGGCCTCTTCTATGCTGTCCACCGGGAGGATGCGCGCCGCGCCGCCGCCCAGGGCGTGGCAGGCCACGGTGCAGGCCCGAAACACGTCGATGACCACGGCCAGGCCCGAAGCCTCGGCCGCGCCGGTCAAAAGCTCCAACATCCGTATGCGCACGACAAATCCTCCCGGCCCAAGCTCTAGCAGCGCCGGCCCGGTTTGAAAAGCGGCCCGGCACTGCTAGAGCCCCGTCTTCACGTCTGGGTGCGCAGCCGGATCACGCTGGCCAGCAATCTCGACAATCCACTCCCGCTTTCGCGACAGAAGCAACAAAGGCCCTGAAACGGCAAACCGCCAGCCGGAGGTTGCTTCGTGGTCAGCACGCTCAGGCGGCACGCGTCGGTTTCTTGATCTCGGCGAATGGCGCAGCAGCAATTCCGCCGAATTTCGATCAAGGGATGGCCATGTTGCCGACACGCCATCTGGCGACGTCCGCAACCGGGGTCGTTTTGAAAAAACGTTTGTATTCTCGACTGAACTGCGACGAGCTTTCATATCCTACAGACGCGGCCGCCATGGCTACGCCAATGCCGTCGGCAACCATGAGCATGCGGGCTTTATGCAGCCGGATGGCCTTCACGTACTGCATCGGCGAGGTTGACGTCACGGCTTTGAAATGACGATGCAAGGTTGCTGGACTCATGCCCGCCTGGCTGGCGAGATCGTCGATTCCCAGAGGCGTGGCGCAATTCGCATGGATGCGGCGCAGGACATCGGCGATGCGCGCAAAATTTCCCTGATTCGTTGCCAGGGTTTGCAACAGGCCGCCCTGTGCATCAAGCAGGACGCGGTATAACAACTCCTTGGCCAAAGCCGGGGCCAGCACGCGGCTGTCCATGGGCGAGGCCAGGGCGCGCGCTAAGCGGGTCGCGGCTTCGCGAACATCCAAGGTCAAGGGGGTCGGTGCGATGCCGCCTTTGGGCAAGGGCAACGCACGCGGTTCGTTGCCGTTCATGGCCAACAGCAAATCAGCGACCATGGCGGCGTCAACATCCAAGCGCATGGAAATCATGGGTTCCCGCGGACTGGCGATGACCTCGCATTCGGCGGGCAGGGGCACGGCTAAAACTAAATAGTTGTTCGCGTCGTATGTGTAGACTTCGGGGCCGAGATACCCGCGCTTGCACCCCTGGCTCAAAATAACCACGCCGGGCTGGTAGATGGCTGGAGCGCGGGGCTGCGACCGGCTGTGACGCGAAAAGCTGACTCCGGGCAAGGCGCTTGGAGATTCGCCCTCTCGGATAGCCAGACTCGCCATTATTTTTTTAAATTCTTCAGGCATGTTGTGACTTTCTTTGGCAGGCCATTACGTGGTTAGCCTGTCCCGTGATCCTTTAGCAGGTTGGCGGGCTGAGAGGAATAGGCATGACATTGTCGGAATCCGGTATCGCCCACCCTTCCCGGAGCAAGTATTTGTCGGGGCAAGAACTCACGGTCCGAGAACGGCTTCATGCCGACAGCGCGGTCTCCCTCCCGGAGGAGTACGAAGCGCGCGTCAGGCGCGGACTGCTCGGACCAACCTCAAGGAAGGGATGACCATGGTGAAGATCACGTATGTTGTTGCAGGTGCGACCAGCCGGACGGGAAACATCGTGTCGCAAGCCTTGCTGGAGGCGGGAGCCCGGGTTCGCGTGCTCGGGCGAAGCGCCCAACGACTGGAGCCGCTGGCGCGGTTAGGGGCAGAGGTTTGTCTGGTCGAGCCGTTGGACGCCGACGCGCTGCAGGCGGCTTTTATCGGGGCCGATGCGGCCTATGTCATGCTGCAACCCAATTACATTCCTGATCATCCGGATTTTCGAGGATACCAGGATACGCTCGTGGACAACCTCGGCATGGCCCTGGAGCGATCTGGCGTATCCCATGCGGTGGGGCTTAGCAGCTGGGGCGCGGAGATGTCGGCAGGAAACGGTCCCGTGGCAGGGTTGCACCGACTGGAAGAGCGTCTTGGACAAATTGCGGGACTCAATTTCCTGGCCCTGCGCGCGGGGTATTTCATGGAAAATCTCTTTTCCTTCCATATCGAAGGAGGCGCGTTGGCAGGTCCGTTTCAGCCTTCCATACAGCTTCCGTTCGTGGCCACGCGCGATGTGGGCGAGGCAGCTGCCAATGCCCTGCAACACTTAGACTTTAAAGGAAAATCGTGTCGAGAGGTTAAAGGCCCCCGCGCAAATGACATGCTTGAAACAGCGTCGATTCTTGGCGAAATTCTTGGGCGTCCCCTGTTGCCCTACACGATGGAATCCCTGGAAACGTTTCGGCGAAAATTGGCGCGCGCGGGGTGTTCCGAAAATATTACCGAACTGATGATTGAGGTGGTCGAGAGCATCAACGCCGGTCGACTGCGCACGCTGTGGCCCCATTCGCTCGAAGACGCCGAGCGGATGGACCTCGAAGCGTTCATCCGGGAACAATGGGCGCCGCGAATAAAGACCGAGATGCCATGACGCGTGCTTGGTACGCCCTTGAAGGATTCAAGGAAGCCATGTCCGCGCATGGACTTTTCTGCTCACGTGATACGTCATGAGGCGAGTCCCGGGATAATGCCAAGAAAATGAAAGAGGCTGCGAAGAAATAACCGGCAAGGCAAAGATGAGCGGTCAATTCTGCTGCCGTCAAAATTGGTCAGGTCTGTTCGTCGTCGACACGGCCCGGCACTGCCTTGCCGGGGGGCGGGCGAGGTTGTAAGAAGGAGGCAACGTCCCAAGGCATGGAGCCGCCCCTATGGCCGACAGGCCCGAGCCGTTGCCGCCCCTTTTGCCCGTGATCCCCGAATACAAGCCCTGGCTTGACCGGGTGATCAAGGAGACCGCCGCCGACGCCGGCGCGGCCGACGCCGCTTTTGCCGCCCGCCACGGGGCGGCCAGCGGCCCGCTTGGAGCGCCCGCGGCCCGGACCGAAGCCCAGGCCGAGCTGGCGCGCGGCGTCATTGCCGATGCTAAGGCCTAAGAGCCGTAACCAACAAGACGACGCGACGCGTCGTCATTCCCAGGCGGGCAGGCCCCGCCAGCCACGCGAGAAGGAGGGCCCATGGCCCAGTGCGACTGGCGCGAGAAGCGCCGGCAAGTCATGTCCCAGGCCCGCCGGGTGGTCATCAAGGTCGGCAGCGCCGTCCTGGCCGGCCCGGACGGCGTGGAATCCCTGGTCATCGCCTCCCTGGCCCGGCAGATCGCCGAACTGGTGGCCTCGGGCCGCGAAGTGCTGCTGGTTTCCAGCGGCGCGGTGGCCGCCGGCCGGGCCGTGCTGGCCGGGCGCTACGATCCGTCGTTTCTGCCCCACCGGCAGGCCGCCTCGGCCATCGGCCAAAGCCGCATCATGCACGCCTATGACCAGGAATTTTCCCGCCACGGCCGCATCGCCGCCCAGGTGCTCTTGACCCGCGACGACCTGGACAACCGCGAGCGCTACCTCAATCTGCGCAACACCCTGTCGACGCTGTTTGATCTCGGCGCGGTGCCGGTCATCAACGAAAACGACTCGGTGGCCATCTCCGAGCTGGTCTACGGCGACAACGACTGCCTGGCCGGCCTGCTCGTGGGCACGGTCGGGGCCGACCTGTTCGTCAACCTGACCTCGGCCCGGGGCGTGTTCGCCGAGAACCCGGACGAGAATCCGGCCGCCACGCCCATGGCCTGCATCGACAACATCGCCGATCTCGACCTCGACGCCATGTGCGGGGCCAAGACCACCCTGGGCACCGGCGGCATGTATTCCAAGCTGCTCTCGGCCCGGCGCGTGGCCCAGCTCGGCGTGCCGACGCTGATCCTGGCTGGGCGCGAGGACGGAGCGCTCACCCAGGCCTTTGGCGACGAGGGCGTGGGCACGTTTATTCTCTCCGGCTGCAAGCCCATCACCCGGCGCAAGTTCTGGCTGGCCTACCACCATGAGCCCCAAGGCACGCTGACCGTCGACGACGGCGCGGTGCGGGCGCTTCGCGACAAGGGCAAAAGCCTGCTGCCGGCCGGCATCGTGGACGTGGCCGGCGAGTTCCCGGTCGGCTCCATGGTGCGGGTGGCGGCGGTGTCCGGCGAGGTTGTGGCCCTGGGGCTGTGCAACTACGCCTCCTCGGATCTGCGCAAGATCATGGGACTCAAAAGCACACGCATCGCCCAGGTGCTCGGCGAGGCCGCCTACGAAGAAGCCGTGCACCGCGACAATTTGCTCCTCGACCCGGCCATCTGACCCGGGGACCGCTCCCCCGGACAACCGCCAGCCGGCGCGGCCCGTCGCTCTGGCGCGCCGGGCCGCGCGGCGCAAGGGAGGGACGGTCCATGGAACGATCCGACGCAAGGGCGTCGTCCGCCGGCGCCTCGGCCGCGCTCGTAGGCCGGCCAGACGACGAAGCTCCGCGCACCCTTCTTGAGGAGCTGCTGTTCCAACGGGCCGTCCAGGCCTATCTCTGGGCCATGCCCCTGGTGAACACTCTGGGCATGAAGACCGGCTCGGAACAGGCCTTTGGCCAGGGCTACGAGGTCCTGCCCGTCTGGAAACGGCGCATCGACGCCAAGACGCGCATCACCACCCCCAACTCCGACGTGCTCTACGCCATGGGCTACGTGGATCTCGGCCGGGACGGACCGCTTGTGCTCACGGCCCCGCCCCGGATGCAGGGCATCCTGCGCGACGTCTGGCAGCGCCCCATTCCCATGGACGGCGGAGCCTTTGCCGGCGACGTGGGGCTGGCCGGCCCCGACGCCGGCCGGGGCGGCCGGTTCCTGCTCCTGCCGCCGGGTTACGCCGGCCCGACGCCGGGGGATTGTTTCGTCTGCCGGCCGGTCACCAACACGGTCTTTGTTTTCCTGCGGGCCTTTTACGAGGACCCGGCCGATCTCGCCCCGGCCGCGGCCCTGCTGGAGCAGGCCCGGATCGAACCCCTGGCCGGTCCGGCCCGACCCATGCGCTTCCCGGACGCTTCAGGTCTGGCCGTGGACATGCTGCCCCTGCGCGACGGGGCCGTGTTCGACCGGCTCAAGGAACTTCTCGACAGCGAGGTCCCGGGGCTGGCCGACCACGAATGGCTGGGGCTTCTGGCCGCCATCGGCCTTGTTCGGGGCCGGCCCTTCGCCCCCGACGCCCGGACCCGTCGCGTCCTCGACGCGGCCGCCCGGACCGCCTACGCCATGAGCCGGGCTGTCGGCTTCGAGGAATCCGTGGGCGGACGGAGCTTGCGGGTCTACCCGGACCGGCGCTGGCTCAATCCCATGGGCAACGGCGCTTCGCCGGGCCAGCCCGATCTGTCCGGGCTGGTCCCCACGGCCGAAGGCGATTCGGCCGGGGCCTACCTCGACCTCGATTTGCGCATCTGGTATTTCACCAATTATTACTCGGTCAGCCCCGGCATGGTGTCCAAGATCCCAGGCCGGGGGGCGCGCTATCTGGTCGCCTTCGCCGACGACCAGGGCGAGGCCCTTGCCGGCGAAGCCAGCTACCGGCTGGTCCTGCCGGCCTCGATTCCGGCGGCCAATTTCTGGTCCGTGACCCTCTACGAGGCGGCCAGCGGCTCGGGCCTGGACAACGGCCAGCCGTTTCCTTCGCTGGGTTCCCGGGACAAGCCGGCCCAACGGGACGACGGGGCCACGGAACTCTTTTTCGGTCCGACCGCCCCGCCGGACCAGGCCGGCAACTGGATCGCCACCGTGCCCGGCCAGGGCTTTTTCGTGGTCCTGCGGCTCTACGGCCCCACGGCCCCGGCCCTGGACGGCAGTTGGAAGCCGGGCGACCTCGAACGACGCGAGTGTCGCGGCCCTGGACAAGTACGATAGTATTTGTTCAGAAAAACGAATTGTTTCAGTTGATTGTCCCCGAGAAGCAGAGGCGTTTTCGGGGGCGCGACGGTCGCAGGGCGTTGGCTGCGACAAGGGCGCGGCGTCGGCCGCGCGGCGCGGGACAAGCCAGGGAGGCGAACCATGGACGCCAAAGCGAAATGCCGGGAATGGAATGTCTTCGAGACCGATGGGCTGTGCTCGGTCTGCGGCCAAAAGGCGGTTTTTTCGCCGATCAAGCCCGGTTTCAGCCTGCGCGAGACGCGTTGCTCGTCCTGCCGGGCCAGCCGGCGCACCCGCGATCTGGCCCGGGTGGTGGCCCAACTGGCCGCCGGCGAGCCGGCCCGGCGTTTGCCCGAGGCCCTGCCGGCCATGATGGGCTGGCGGGTGTTCGAGGCCCAGGCGGCCGGCCCGCTCCATGACCGGCTACGTTGCCTGCCGGGCTACGTCTGTTCGGAATACGTGCCCGAGCTGGCCCAGCCCGGAACGTGCGACCAGTCGGGACTGCGCTGCGAGGACCTGGAGCGCTTGACCTTTCCCGACGCAGCCTTCGATCTGGTCGTCACCCAGGACGTGTTCGAGCACGTGGCCGACCCCTGGCGGGCTTTCGCCGAGGTCTGGCGGGTGCTGGCTCCGGGCGGCCGCCATGTCTTCACCGTGCCCCTGCACGAGGGCCATCCCACCACCACGCGGGTGCGCTTTAGCGCGTCGGGCCGCCTGGACGTGCTGCCGCCGGTGCACCACGGCGATCCGGTGCGCCAGGGCGGGTCGCTGGTGGTGACGGATTTCGGCGACGACCTGGCGCAATTGCTGACCGGACGCGGCCAGCCCACCATCGTGGTCAGCCACGTGGCCTTTTACAAGCCTTCCGAAATGCCGGGCATCATCGACGGCGACGTGCATGCCCTCTACGAAGCGGCCTGGAAAGCCGGCGAAAAGGGCGGCTTTTTGCGCTATAATTCCGTGGTGTTGTTGACGCAAAAGCCGGCCTGACGCGCGGCGCATCGCCCCCATCCCTGTCGCGCCGCTTGCCGGTGAAGCGATTGTGCGCCATATTCGCTTCAAGATATGAAGCGAATAACCCCTGTCCGGTATCTCTGGGAAGCGTCCGACTGGCCGCGTTTCCGCTATGACGCGGCGGCTTTGCTTGGCCCGCTGGGGCTGGCCCGCCGCCGCCAGGGCGAGCTGTGGGCCATGGCCCGGTCACTGGGGCTGGGCGACGACGCCGATGGCCAAGCCCTGGTTGCCGCCGAGGAAGTGCTGGCCAGTTCCGGCATCGAAGGCGAGCGCCTGGACCCGGCCGGGGTGCGCTCGTCCGTGGCCCGCCGCCTCGATTTGCCGACTGCCGGCTTGCCGCAGCCCGGTCCCCGCGAAGACGGGGCCGTGGCCGTGACCCTGGACGCCGTGACGCGTTTTGACGCCCCCCTGGACGCCGACCGGCTTTTTGCCTGGCACGCCGCGCTTTTCCCCACCGGGTATTCCGGGCTGCGGCGCATCGTCGTCGGCGACTGGCGGGGGCCGGCGCCCATGCGGGTGGTGTCGGGCCGGGGCAGCCGGGAGACCGTGCATTTCGAGGCTCCGCCCCAGGACCGGACGGCGGCGGAGATGGAGCGGTTTTTCGTCTGGTGGCGCGAGGACTCGGCCGATCTCGACGGACTGTTGCGGGCCGGGCTGGCCCATCTCCATTTCCTGACCATCCATCCCTTCGAGGACGGCAACGGCCGGCTGGCCCGGGCCATCGCCGACATGGCCCTGGCCCGGGACGAGGGCACGGGGAGGCGGCTCTTTTCCCTGTCCCCGCGCATCCTGGCCGAGCGCGAGGCCTACTACGAGGCCCTGGAGCGCGCCCAGAAGGGCAGCCTCGACGTCACGGATTGGCTTTCATGGTTTTTGGGGCTGACGGCCCGGGCCATGGATGGGGCGGCCGGCGTCATGGAGCAGGTGGCGGCCAAGGCGGCCTTCTGGCGGCGGGCTGCCGGCCACCCGGTCAGCGAGCGCCAGCGCAAGGCGGTAAACCGTCTCCTCGACGCTGGCGAAGCCTTCGAGGGCGGGCTGACCACCCGCAAATACGCGGCCATGACCAAGACCAGCCGGGCCACGGCCTACCGCGACCTGGCCGAACTGGCCGCCTGGGGGCTTATCGTGGAGAATCCGGGCCGGGGGCGAAACGTGAGCTACCGCGTCGCGCTTTAGAAAAGGCTCAGCCCCATCTCGTTGCCCCGGGCGGCGCATTCCTCGGCGTGGGCGGTCAAAAACGCCTCTTCCCAGCGGAACACGTGGGCCACCACGTTGTGCAGGATCTTCGGCAGGATGTCCGGGAAACGCTCGGCCGTTTTTAAAAACTTTTCCTTGGACAGGGTCAGGCACTGCACCGGCGCGACCGCCCGCACGGTGTAGAGCGCCTTGGCCGAGGCCAGAAGCCCCAGGCCGCCGAAGAAAAAGCCCGGGCCGCGCGTCAGCATGGGCGCTTCGCAGCCCTCGACATGGCGCAGCACGTGCACCTCGCCGCACAGCAGGTAGAACGACCGGTCCAGCGCCTCGCCCTGGTCGCACAGCGATTCGCCGGCCGAAAAGCTCTCGGTCGTGGACAGGTAGGCCAGCACCTTCACCACGTCCAAGGGCACGCCGTTATAGATCGGCAACTCCCGCAGCAGGTCCAGATGGTCGTTGAACCCGCAGGCCGACAGGCTAGGCCCTTGCGGCCGCTCCGTAGACGAGCTCATAGAGCATCCCCTTTTTGTCCATGAGATCGGCGTAGGAACCGACCTCGACGATGCGGCCGGCCTTCATGACCGCCACCTTGTCGTAGTTCTTGATGGTGTCCAGGCGATGCACCACGGCGATGACCGTGGAGCGTCCCCGCCACTTGTTTTCCAGCAGGTTCTGGATGCGGGCCTGGGAAGCGTTGTCCAGGGCCGCCGTGGCCTCGTCGAGGATGAGCACCGGCGGTTCCTTGAGAAACGCCCGGGCCAGGGCCACCTTCTGGCGCTGGCCGCCGGACAGGCGGTCGCCCATGGACCCGACCTGGAAGTCGAGGCCGATCTCCAGCACCCGCTCCAGCATGTCCTCTTCGATGAGCAGACTGACGATGGTCTTCTGGATCTGGTCCACCACCTTGGGGCTGGTGGTCTTGAGGCGGCCAAACAGGATGTTGTCCATGACGGTCATGGAATAGAGATAATCCTCACGGCGCAGGAAGGTCACCGCGCCCGGCAGATCCGAGGCGACGCGCTCGGCGAACATGGCCCGGCCCTGGAGCAGCAGGCCCTCAAGGATGTGGGACAGCCCGACGATGGTGTGCTTGCCCGGGGTGAAGCGCAGGGCAAGCGTCAGGAGCAGCCGCTCGTCGGCGGGGGAGAGCTTGTGCAGCCGCACCCGGCCCAGCCGCCCGGCCAGATCGCGGTAGATTTCGAACTCGTCCACGGTGATGGGCGATTGCTCGAAGAAGGTGGCGTCCGGGGAGGGCACGTCTTTTAAGATGTCCACGGTGCGGGCGGCCAGCTCGGCCCCGGTCTGGACCAGCAGCATTTTCAGGCCCGCGTCGTGGAGGAAGCTGATGAAAAACGGATTGGACGGCAGATTTTCCGGAGCCAGATCGTCCCGATTGGGGGTGCCGAAGACAATGTTCTCGGCCACGCTGCTGTAGTAGAGGTACTGGGTGGGATCGAAGAATTCGATCCAGTCGGCCAGGCTCTCGGCATGGCCGGCGTGGTAGGCCTCGCGCACCCGCACCACTTTCTTGACGAGATTTTCCTTTTTGCCTTCCTTGAAGACCGAATTGAGGCCAAAGCGCAGGATGTCGGCGAAAAGCCCGACCTGCTGCACCACGGCGATGATCTCGTCCACCGTGGGCACGCCGTCCTCGCCCGTGACGCCGTGGGCTTCGCGCCGGGCGTTGATGGAATAGAGCAGATTGGCCCGGATGGTCCCTTCGAAGATGAAGGGATGCTGGGACACCACGCCCATGTTGTCGGCGATGTCGGACTTGGGCAGGGCGTCGATGTCGTTGCCGTCAAAGGTGGCCTGGCCGCCGGTGTATTTGAGGTTCTGGCACAGGCAAAGGGCCAGGGTGGACTTGCCCGAACCGGAAAAGCCGACCAGGGCCGTGAGTTCGCCCGGCGCGATGTCCAGGGACACGCCCTTTAAGAGCTGGATGCCGCCCGGCACCTCCATCACCAGATTGTTGGCCGAAAACGCCCCGGCCAGGGTCAGGGGCGGGCGCGGGTCGGCCGGCTCCTCGATGAACTCCGGGTCGCCCTGGAAATACTCCATGATGCGCTCGTAGCTGACCGAGGCGTCCTGGTAGGTCTGGTAGAAATCCATCAGCTCCTTCCAGGGATCGTAGAGCTTTTCGTTGGCCGAGAGAAAGGCCACCAGCGCGCCGAGATCGAAGCGGCCGTTTATCGCCAGATAGCCGCCCACGAGAAAGAGCACAAAGGGGCCGAGGTTCTGGAAGAAGTTGTTGGAGACCTTGATGGCGAACTTGTAGAGGTTCCAGACCACGCGCACCTTGAAGAGCTTGTCGGCCATGACCCCGAAGCGCTTGTTTTCCAGGCGAAAGCTGGCGTTGGCGTGGACCTCGTGGATGCCGGAAACGGTTTCGCTTATAAGCGTCGAGAGCTGGCGGCCGGTGTCCACCCGCTGCTTGTTGGCGGCGTTGGCCCGTTTTTGCAGGGCCGGGATGACCAGGATGGCAATGGGGTACAGGGCCATGCTGATGACGG
>JAEZEM010000472.1 GCA_023417745.1 Pseudomonadota bacterium | reverse complement strand
GATGACGGGGCCCTGCCGCCATGCGCAGATATTCTTCAGCCCCGTTCCCCGCCCGCCCTTCGAGCCGGCGGGGGCAACCCTAACAACGAGATATAGTTTATGAATCTTTGTATCGTAGGCACCGGGTACGTTGGTCTGGTGAGCGCCGCCTGTTTTGCCGAGATGGGCAACGACGTCTGCTGCGTGGACGTCAATCCCACCATCGTCGAGAACCTTCGCCAGGGCAAGGTCCACATCTACGAACCGGGACTGGATGAGCTGGTCAAGCGCAACGTGGCCGAAGGCCGCCTGCGCTTCACCACCAAGGTTGCCGAGGGCATGGAGAACGCGCTGTTCGTGTTCATCACCGTCGGCACCCCGCCCCGTGAAGACGGCTCCTGCGATCTGTCCTACGTCTATCAGGTGGCCCGGGACATCGGCGCCAACATGAAAGACTACAAGATCGTCGTCGACAAATCCACTGTCCCGGTCGGTACCGCCGACGAGGTGCGCAAGCTCATCGGCGAGGAGCTCAAAAAGCGCGGCGAACTGATCGAATTCGACGTGGTGTCCAACCCTGAGTTCCTCAAGGAAGGCGACGCCATCAACGATTTCTTCAAGCCCGACCGCGTGGTCGTCGGCACGGACAACGTCCGCACCGGCGAGCTCCTCAAGGCCCTGTACGCCCCCTATGCCCGCAGCCGCGAAAAGGTCATCGTCATGGGCGTGCGCTCGGCCGAAATGACCAAGTACGCCGCCAACTGCATGCTGGCCACCAAGATTTCGTTCATTAACGAAGTGGCCAACATCTGCGAGAAAGTGGGTGCCGACGTGCGCGACGTGCGCATGGGCATCGGTTCCGACCACCGCATCGGCTACCAGTTCATCTACCCGGGCCTGGGCTACGGCGGCTCCTGCTTCCCCAAGGACGTCAAAGCGCTCATCGACACCGCCCGCAAGATCGGTTTCGAGCCGGAACTGCTGGCCGCCGTTGACGAGGTCAACAAGCGTCAGAAGCATGTGCTGAGCAAACGGATCATGGAATACTTCGCCCCCCAGGGCGGCGTGAAGGGCAAGACGCTGGCCCTGTGGGGGCTGGCGTTTAAGGCCAACACCGACGACGTGCGCGACGCGTCTGCCTTTGAACTGATCCGCGACCTGACCGACGCCGGCATGCGCGTGGTGGCTTTCGACCCGGTCGCCGGTCCCAACACCCGCGAGCACTTCAAGGGCAACGAGCTGTTGACCGTGGTCGAAGAGCAGTACGCGGTGCTGGACAAGGCCGACTGCTTGGCCGTGGTCACCGAGTGGAATCAGTTCCGCAACCCGGATTTCAGCCGCATCAAGAAGACGCTCAAGGCCCCGATCATCTTCGACGGCCGCAACCTCTACTCCCCGCAGCTGTTGGCCAACCTCGGCCTGGCCTACTGCTGCATCGGCCGCCCGGCTCCCAAGATGTAGCTGGCGATCGATTCTCGACGATTCCAAAGAGGGCGGGCGACCGCCCTCTTTTTTTTGCGCCTTGTGTCGCGTCTTACGACGCAAAAGAGCTTTCGTCCGTGGCCAGCAAACCGGCTAAGGACGATTTGAGGTTGCCGGCACTGCGGCGCTCTAAGACCGTGGCGGGGCAGGAAAGACGTTGGCGGCGAGGGTGGGATTCGAACCCGAGTGCGGTCCCGGTCGTCCAAGGAGACCGCTGAGGTCGACAATCCAATGAACAACTCCACGCCGGACGTCAGCCAGTAGGCCAAGGGCGACGCGCTGGATTAAACAGGGAGCGAGTGGGGAATAAGGAATTGAGCATCGAAAAAACAAGTAGCGGATTCCAAAGGGCGCAAGCCCTTTGGCCGCCGGAGGCTTTTAACCGAAGCGGCGGCGACGCCCCGGGCTAGCGTTCGCCGGCCAGGGCGCGGCGGCGGCAGGTGCGCAGCATCAGCTCTTGGAGGATCACCCGTTCGTACTCTTGGGAATGATCGACTTCGGTATTTTCCTCTTCCACGAGCATACGCTCAATGTACTGGGTCTCTTCCCAGAAATCGAGCAACTCGTCGTCGCCAAGGTGCTTGATCTGGTCTTCAAGGGGAAACTGGTCGGCATCAGGGAAAAATTGGCCCATGGGGACGGGACTCCTTAAACGGGGGCAGGTAACGGCGTTTTGCCATTAATCGGACGAGGCCCTTTTGGCAACCCCTTCATGATGTTGTTTCCGTGACGTCGCCGGCCGGCTGCCCGGGCAGGGCGCAGGGGGCCAGGCCCTCGGACAGGACAACGGCTTCGGCTTCGGTCATGCGCAGCTGGCCGTTGAGCATGGCCCCGTCCTCTATGACTACCGACGGGGTCTGGATGTTGCCGGTCAGCTTGGCCGTCTTGTTGAGGATGACGCGCCGGCTGGCCGTGACGTCGCCGCGCACGCTGCCGCTGGCGATGAGTTCGCCCACGCTGATGCGGCCTTCGACCAGCCCTTCCTCGCCGAGCACCAGCACGCCGTCGGAGATGATGTCGCCGATGACGCCGCCGTCGATGCGAACGACGCCCTGGAAGTTGAATTGGCCATGATACTGGGTTCCGGCCCCGAGAAAGGCGGTGATGGCGTCCAGGCGGGGCTTTTTCTTCGACGAAAATCCGAACATGGGTCTGGGTCCTTGGCTGGTGCGGGCGGCCTTAGTAATGCGGATTGTTTTGGCGCTGCAGTTCGATGTTGATCTGGATGAGGCGGGCGTTAATGCGCTGAATGCGGTCGAGGTTGTCGCTCAACTTTTCGGACAGGGTCCGCTTCTCCTGTTCCAGACGGTAGCGCTCGATCTCCAGGGGATTGGCCCCGGGGCCGGGTTCGAGGGAATCGTATTGCGGCATGGCCGGAGGCGCGCTCTTGGTCTTCTTGCAGCCGGGCGCGACGGCCAGGGCCAGGACCAGGCAGGCCAGGGGCAGGACTCGTCGGTTCATGCGGCGTCCTTTTTTTGAGCCGTATCAGAAAACTGTCCGCCTGTCCCGTGCAAATGCCCGTCGCCAAGGCGGCGAGCCGGGTCAGGGACGGTCGGGGCGGCCCGGGGCGAGGCGCGCCCGGGCCGCCCTTAAGGGCATGGAACGGTCTAGTCCGCTCCCGCGCCGGCGGCGGCCTGAACCGGGTCGCCGGCCCCAGCCACAATGCGCACCTCGCGCTGGGGGAAGGGAATGTCAATGCCGACCTCGCGGAAGCGCCTGTCGATGGCGAAACGGATGTCCGAGGTGGTGCCCACAGCCACGTTGACGTTGTCCACCCAGAAAAGCAGTTTGAAGTCCAGCGAACTCTCGCCGAAGTTGGTGAATTGCACCGCCGGGGCCGGAGTCGTCAGCACATGAGGATGGCCGGCCACGGCGTCGAGCAGGATCTGGCGCACCTGGTCGGTGTTGGAGCCGTAGGCCACGCCGATGGTGATTTCCCGGCGCACGGTCGGGTCGCGGTGGGTCCAGTTGACGAGCTTGCCGCTGATCAGGGCGGAATTGGGCACGAACAGCGTGGCGTTGTCAAAGGTCTGGACCACGGTGTTGCGGATGTTGACCTTGCGCACCTTGCCCCAGATGGAATCGATCTGGATGGTGTCCCCGGCTTGGATGGAACGTCCAAAAAGCAGGATCAAGCCGGCCACGAAGTTGTTGACGATGTTTTGCAGGCCAAAGCCGATGCCGACGGACAAGCCGCCGGCGACCACCGCCAGGCTGGTGAAGGAGAAGCCGAGCAGGAACAGCGAGATGAGGATGTACACGCCCCACAGCACGTAAAGCGAGGTGGTTTCCAGCACGTCGCGCACGCCTGGATCAATGCCCGGCCGCAGGCGCGGCAGGTCCTGGATGAAGGAGCGCACGGCGAAAAGGGTCGAGCGGGTGACGAAAAAGCCGGTGAGTATAAGCGCCAGCCGGCCAAGGGTGACCGAGACCGTGCCGATGGTTACGGTGAACCCGACGGCTTCCATGAACAGTTCCTGGCCGCCCAGTTCCGTGGAGAACCAGTAGAGGACCAGCAGGAACAGCGACAAGAAAATGAGCGGAAACCCCAGGCCGGAAACCATGGCCCGCGTCAGCGCCGAAGCCCCTTCCTGGCCGGCCCGGGCCTGCCAGGCGGTGACGATGCGCGACAGCCCGGCCCCGATCTGCACGGCGGCCAACAGCAGGAACCAGCCGGCCAGGGCCAGCACCGACAAGTGCTGCCAGCCAAGCGCCGCCATGACGGCCAATCCCATGGTCAGGGCCGGCGTGGCCCGGCAGAAGATTTTGAGCGGGCCGGCGTAACGGCGCATGAAACCGCCGTAGAAGAGCAGATAGGCGGCCAGCAGCACGATCCACACCGTGGTCAGGGCCGGCTCGGGGATGTCGGCGATCTGGAGCAGCAGGCCCAGGGAGAACATGGCCCACAGGCCGCGCAGGGGATTGCCCGCACCGGGCGTGGCCGCGCCCGAGGCCTCGGCCAGATAGCGCGAGAATGTGGCCAGACCGGCGGCCAGCAGAATTTCGGCCAGGATGTTGCCGATCTCCTGGAGCAGCAGCGGCGCGCCGGCCGCCGCCCAGTGCAGGATGAGCCCGGACCCGGCCAGCAGGCAGACCAGACGCAGTTTGGCCGGGGCGTACAGCCCGGGAAAGCGGCGGCGCAATCGGGCGATGGCGATGACGGACACCACTGCCAGCACTGCCAGGGCCACCCCGGCCCTGATGCCCACAGCCTGGGCCCGGAGCGCGTCGGAGCCGCGCGTCATGGAGCGCAGCATGGAGCCGTTGGACTTGGCCCAGTGCTGGAAACGGGTTTCCAGGTCGTTCCAGGCCTTGTGAGAGAACAGTTCGTTGGAGGCCGTGAAATAGTAGGTCTTCCAGGCCTTGGGGATTTTCAGGCGCAGGGCTTCCTCGGCCTTGTCCAGGGCGGCCAGCAGCTCGCGGGCCGGGCCGAGTTCCTTTTCCAGGGTGGAGCGCACGCCGGTGAGGGAAGCCCGCACGCTTTTGACGTAGCGCAGGTAGTAGCCGATGGCGTCGGCGATGGGCTGCTCGGGATCGTCTTCCAGGCGCTTGGCGAACTCCTCCTTGAGGGAGTCCAGCCGGGCGGCGATCTTGTCGAGTTCGTCCCGGCTTTCCTGGGAGGGCGCGATGAGCGTCTCCACGGTCCGTCGCAGGCGGGCGAAATCCCCCAGCACAGCCCGCAGTTCCCAGGGATTGCCGCCGGACAGGCTGATGATGAGCCCCAGCTCGTCGAGCTTGCCTTCCAGGGCCGAGAGCTCGGAGCGGAACTTGCGCACGTTTTTCGGCAACAGCTCTTCCATGGACTTGAACCGGGCCGCCTGCTGCACCACCGATTCCTGGTGGATGGACAAGAGCACCTGCCAATCCTTGGGCGCGTCGGCCTCGGCATCGGCTTTGTCGCCGTTTTTGTCGGGCGTTTTGTCGCCGGCCTTGTCGGAAGCCTTGGCGGCTGGCTGCTTGTCGGCCGGTTTGGGAGCCGGTTTCTCGGCCTCCTTGGGCGTGGCCTTGTCCGGAGCTTTTTCGGTCGGTTTATCGGCGGCTTTGTCGGCCGGCTTGGCCGTTTCCTTGCCGGCCTCGGCGGTCGGAGCCTGGGGCGTTTGGGGCGCGTCGGCCTTGGCCTCGGGGGCGGCGGGAGCATCCGGCGTTTTGGCCGGTTCGGCCTTGGCGGCGGCCGGGGCCGCGTCCTGGGCGGGCAGGGCTCCCGGCAGAGCGGCCAGGAGCATCAGGGACAGGCAAAGCAAGGCAAGCGCACGAAAAGAACGCATGAGGGCTCTCCGGGGCGTCCGGCAAAACGGACGGCGGGTTGGCGAAGCCGGGGTGTCGAGTGGACCGGCCGGGACGGAGCCGGAGGCCTGGAACGGAACAAACCTGCGGGGTCGCACTGTAGCCCCGGGCGGGTTTGGGACGGCGGCCGCCGCGCTTGGGCTTTGCGCAGCGGCCGCCGGGCGGCTGTTAAGCATGGGAATCAGGACTTGCGCTTCTCCATGGGCGTGTAGGCGTGGCGCTTGCGACCCATGTAGACTTGGCGCGGCCGGTGGATGCGCTGGTCCGGGGAATGGGTTTCCTCGTTCCAGTGGGCGATCCAGCCGGGCATGTTGCCGATGGCGGTGATGACCGGGAACATGCGGGGCGGGATGTTGATGGCCCGCAGCAGGAGGCTGGCGTAGAAATTGGTGTTGGGGAAGAGCTGGCGCGAGGCGAAATACTCGTCAGCCAAAGCCCGCTCCTCGATCTCCAGGGCGATGTCGTGGAAGGCGTCGCGCTTGGCGTAGCCGTTTTTCACGAGATTTTGGTAGGTGCGCTTGATGATGCGGGCGCGCGGGTCTTCCACATGGAAGAGCCTCTGACCAAAGCCCATGAGGCGGCCGGCGCTGGTTTTGGAGGCCTCGAAAATGCGCTCCACGGTGGTGCGCCCGGCCACCACATCCTCGAACATGGTCAGCGCCGCCGAGCTGGCCCCGCCGTGCTGGCGGCCCCACAGGGCGCAGATGCCCGAGGACACGCTGGCGAACAGGTTGGCCTGGCTTGAGCCGACCATGCGCACCGTGGCGCAGGAGGTGTCCAGCGCCTGATCGGCGTGGCACAGCATGTAGATGCTCAGCGCCCGCACCACCGGGTCCGGGGCCTGGTAGGTCCAGAAAGGCACTGAAAACATCATGTGCAGGAAGTTGCGGCAGTAATCCAGGTTGGGGTTGGGGTAATTAAGCGGCAACCCCTGGGATTTGCGGTAGGAAAAGGCGGCGATGGTGCGCACCTTGCTTAAGATCTTGGCGGCGGCCAGTCGGAAGTCGGCGGGCGAGCCGATGTCGTAGAGCTCGGGATAGTAGCTGCCCATGGCGTTGATCATGGCCGAGAGGATGGACATGGGGTGGCCGTTGGGCGGAAAACCGTCGAGGTGGCTGAGCAGATCTTCGTGCAAAAGTTCCTGGTCGCGCAGCATGATGCGAAATTCTTCGCGCTCGGCCCTTGTCGGCAGTTCGCCGAACATGATGAGCATGGCCGTTTCCACGAAGGTGGCCTTTTCGGCCAGCTCTTCGAGGTCATAGCCGCGATAGAGCACCACGCCTTTTTCACCGTCGATATGGGTGATGGCCGACTTGCAGGCCGCCGTGTTGGCGTAGCCGGGATCGAAGGTGATCCAGCCGGTCTGGCTGCGCAGCTTGCGGACATCCAGGGCCTTTTCGACGTGATCGCCCACGATGACGGGAAGTTCGACGGTTTTGCCGTCATAGGTCAAGGTGGCGGTGGGTGCTTCGTTCATGGCGCTTCCTTCTCTATTGCAACAGCTGTTTGTAGCAACGGACCCCTTTCCTGTAAAGCGGGCGGGCCGGGAAGCCGCCCACGGCCTTGACCCGACGGGCCTAAAGCGTAAGGTGTCGCCCCGTTGCAAGGAGGGCTTTTCGTGGAAGCGTTTCTTTTCATTCCCTGTCTGGTCGAACATGTGCTGCCGCAAGTGGGCGAGGCGACCACGGCTGTTTTGGTCCGGGCCGGTCTGACGCCGATGCTGCCCAAGGGCCAGACCTGCTGCGGCCAGTTCGCCTACAAGCGCGGTCGGGCCGACCTCGTGCGGCCTTTGGCCCGGCGGTTCGTGGAAATATTTCAGGACGCGCCGGTGGTGGTGTGCCCTTCGGGTTCGTGCACGGCCATGGTGCGCCGCTATCCCTCGCTTTTCGCCGAGGACGACCCGTTTCGCGAGCAGGCCGCGCAAGTCGCGGCCAAGACCTTTGAACTCGGGCAGTTTCTGGTCGAGCGCCTGGGGACCGTTGATCTCGGGGCGCGTTGCGACCTGACCGCCGCCCTGCACGACTCCTGCCAGACCACCCGGGTACTCGGAGCCGGGGCGGCCACCGAGGCCCTTTTGGCCAAGGTCGCCGGCCTGACGCTGGTTCCCTTGGCCCGGCCGGAGCGCTGCTGCGGCTTTGGCGGGGCGTTTAGCATCGACTACCCCGAAGCCAGCGAAGCCATTGTTGCGGAAAAAATCGACGACATTGTGGCCAGCGGGGCCGAGGCGGTCATCACCGCCGAGCCGAGCTGTCTGCTCAACATCGCTTCGGCCATGGCCAAGCGCGACCTGCCGATACGGGCCCTGCATCTGGCCGAGGTCCTGGCCGGGGAGGGCATATGACTAAGACCGCCCACGATTTCGCCAAGGCTTCGGCCAAGGCTCTCGGCGACCGCCAAAGCCGGGCCATTTTGCACAAGGCCATCGGCCATATCCGCGTGTTGCGTCAGCGTTCGGTCAACGCCATGCCCGACTTCGCCGAGCGACAGGCCCGGGCCGTGGCCGTTCGCGACAAGACCCTGGCCAAGCTGCCGGAGCTGCTCGAAAAGCTCGAAGCCAGCGTCACCGCTGTCGGCGGCCGGGTGCACTACGCCGAAACGGCCGCCTCAGCCGCGTCCCTCGTGACCGCCATTTTGTCCGAGCGCGGGGCCAAGCTCGTGGTCAAGGGCAAGTCCATGGTGAGCGAGGAGATGGGGCTCAACGAGGTCCTGGCCGCCGCCGGCATCGAGGCCGTGGAGACCGACCTTGGCGAGTACATCATTCAGTTGGCCGGCCAGCGTCCCTCCCATATCCTGGCCCCGGCCCTGCACGTGTCCAAAGAGCAGGTTTCCGACCTGTTCGCCCGCAAGTTCGGCCGCACCAGCACCGACATCCCGGAAATGACCCGCATCGCCCGGGACAGCCTGCGCCAGAAGTTTTTGGCCGCCGACGCCGGCATCACCGGCTGCAACATCGCCATCGCCGAGACCGGCACGGTGACGGTGTTGGAAAACGAGGGCAACATCCGGCTTTCCGGTTCCTGCCCGCCCATCCACATCGCGCTGATGACCCTTGAAAAAGTGGTGGAAACCCTGGCCGATGCGGCTGTGGTCCTGGACATCCTGCCGCCGGCCGCAACCGGCCAGACCCTGCCGGTGCATCTGTCCTTTTTCACCGGCGCGCGCCGGGAGGGCGAACGCGACGGCCCCAAGGAAATGCATCTGGTCATTCTGGACAACGGCCGCTCGGACATCCTGGCCGATCCCAAGCTGCGCTCCATCCTGCGCTGCATCCGCTGCGGGGCTTGTCTCAACGTCTGCCCGGTCTACCAGAGCGTGGGCGGCCACGCCTATGGCACGGTCTACCCCGGTCCCATGGGCTCGGTCATCTCGCCGCTTTTAAAGGACAACCCCGGCGATCCGCGCCAGCCCTTCGCCTGCACCCACTGCGCCGCCTGCGCCGAGGCCTGTCCGGCCGGCATCGACCATCCGGCCCTGCTCCAGGAACTGCGGCGTCGCGTGTCGGAGAGGCAAACCGATCTGCCGGTGGCGGCCTTTAGCTTGCTGGCCCGGTATCCGCTCCTGTTCGGCGGCGCGGCCGCTGTCGGCCGCCTGCTCGACCCCAAGCTGCGCGAGGTCGCGGCCGTGGCCCCGGACGCGCCGGTGGGCCGTTTCCTGCGCTGCCGGGAATTCCCGGGGCTGGCCCGGCCTTTCTCCCGGCGGTTCAAGACCCTTGCCCGCCGCCTCAAGCGTCTCCAGGGAGGACGTGCATGAAAACGCGCGCCAAAAACGCCATCCTTGGCCGCCTGCGCGCGGCCACGGCCGCCGGCTTTCCCCGCGTCTCGGCCCCGACGACTCCCCGCAAACCGGGCGGGGGCGTGGCCGATTTCGAGCGCTTCGCCGCCGTGCTGACCACCCTAGGCCCCACCTTCGAGCTGGCCCGCAGCCCTGAAGAGGCCCGGCAGGCGCTTACCGCCTATCTGACCGCCAACGACGTCAAGACGGCCGTGCGCTGGGACCATCCCGATCTTGAGGCCGTCTCGGCCGCCGGCGTGCTGGCCGAGGCCAAGGTGGCCGTCATCGCCCCGGAAGAACTGCCCGAGCGCGTCTGTCCGGGGCTGGCCGCCGTGGATCTCGGCGTCACGGCCGTGGCCTACGCCCTGTGCGCCACGGGCAGTCTGGTGCTGGCCGCCGCCCCGGGCCGTGAGCGTGGCACGCCGCTGGTGCCGCGCCTGCACTTGGCCTTTGTGGCCAGGTCGCGGCTCGTGCCCGACCTGCCGACCATGCTGGAGCGGGTGGGGCAGGGCCCCATGCCCAGCGCGCTCAACTGCGTTTCGGGCGTGTCCAGCACCGGCGACATCGAATTCGTTTATGTGCGTGGCGTGCACGGGCCGCTGGCCGTCCACGTCATTGGCCTCGACTGGCTCTAGTGTCGCGTCCCTTGAAAAGTACGAGCGTATTTTTTAAGAAAAATTTATAATTTTAGCCTGTTGGATGCGGCTCCAGGCCTTTGCCTGGCCGCCCGCCCCAAGCCAATGAAAAGGGGGAACGCGCGTCGTCATGACGTGCGTTCCCCCTTTTGCTTGGGCGATGCAGGGCCTTGGGGCCGGGCTTAACGGGCCGTCAGGGCGCGGGGAGCGCGGCCGCCGCCTTCCTGCTGCATGGCCGTGATGAGTTCGGTGAGCACCTCGACTTGCCGGGCCAGGGCGTCCACGGAGCCGGCCGCCTGATCCATGGC
>JAEZEM010000411.1 GCA_023417745.1 Pseudomonadota bacterium | reverse complement strand
TCAGCTTCTCCGAGGAAGTGGGCGCGGGCATGTGCATCTGGCACCCCAAGGGCGAGCTGATCCGCACCATCATCGAGGATTTCGAGCGCCGCGAGCACTTGCGCCGGGGCTACGACCTGGTGCGCGGTCCGCTGATCCTGCGCCGGGAACTCTGGGAGCGGTCAGGCCATTACGACAACTACCGCGAGAACATGTATTTCACCGAGATCGACGAGCAGTCCTACGGCATCAAGCCCATGAACTGCCTGTCGCATATGCTCATTTATAAATCCCGGGTGCGCAGCTACCGCGATCTGCCCCAGCGCTACTTCGAGCTGGGCGTGGTGCATCGCCATGAGAAATCCGGCGTGCTCCATGGCTTGCTGCGCGTGCGCCAGTTCACCCAGGACGACGCCCATATTTTGTGCCGCCCGGATCAGCTGCAGGAAGAGATCACCGGCGTCGTGCGCTTCGTGCAGGACGTGGTCGGGCTTTTCGGCTTCGATTTCGAAGCCGAGCTGTCCACCCGGCCGGAGAAGTCCATCGGTTCCGACGAGGACTGGGACCGCGCCACCAAGGCGCTCGTCGACGCCATGGAGTCCATCGGGTTGCCGTACGAAGTCAACGAGGGCGACGGGGCGTTTTACGGGCCGAAGATTGACATCAAGCTCAAGGATGCTTTAGATCGCCGGTGGCAGTGCGCCACGATCCAGTGCGACTTCACCTTGCCGGAGCGCTTCGATCTCGTCTATACCGACGCGGACGGGGAGCGCAAACGGCCGGTGATGTTGCATCGCGTCATTTTGGGCGCGGTGGAGCGGTTCCTCGGCGTGCTCATCGAGCACACCGCCGGGGCGTTGCCGACTTGGCTGTCGCCGGTGCAGGCCCGCATCCTCATCGTCACCGACGCCCAGAAAGAATTTGCCGAACAGGCCCTGGCCCGGCTCAAAGCGGCCGGCATCCGGGTCGAACTCGACGATCGTAACGAGAAACTGGGCTTCAAGGTTCGCGAGGCCCAGGTGGAGAAGATCCCCTACATGCTCGTGGCAGGGGACAAGGAAAAGGAACTCGACGGCCTGAACGTGCGCCTGCGATCCGGGGAAAATCTTGGCGTCAAGACCCTGGACGAAGTGGCGCTCATGATCACGGCCGACTGCCAAGAACCATTCAAGCGTGGAGGGATGCGCTATAACTTCTGCTCCCAGTAGTGATCCTCGGTGTAATCACCGGATCCGCGCCCGCGAGGTGCGGGTGATTGCCGACGACGGCTCGCAGGTGGGTATCATCCCGACCAGCGAGGCGTTGCGCATGGCCCAGGAAAAGGGCCTGGACCTCGTAGAGGTCGCGCCCAATGCCGAGCCCCCCGTCTGCCGGATCATGGATTTCGGGCGTTTCAAGTATCAGCAGCAAAAAAAGCTGCAAGAGGCCCGGAAAAAGGCGACCACGGTTCAGCTCAAGGAAATTAAAGTTCGGCCCAAGACCGACGAGCACGACTACCAGACCAAGCTCAAGCACATACGCCGCTTCATTGAAGAAGGCGATCGCTGCAAGGTCACGGTGTTCTTTCGCGGACGCGAAATCGTGCACAAAGATCGCGGCCTGACCATCCTGACTCGCGTGGTTGCCGACCTTGGCGAATTGATCAAGGTGGAGCAGGAGCCTCGTACAGAGGGGCGCATGATGACCATGCTGCTGGCCCCGCAAGTCAAGAAACCGACCGTGCCCGCGTAAGCCGGCGCGACACCAAGGAGTCCGTCATGCCCAAGATGAAGACCAACCGCAGCGCCGCCAAGCGCTTCGGCAAGACCGGTTCCGGCAAGTTCACCCGCCGCCGCCAGAACCTGCGTCATATCCTGACCAAGAAAAGCGCTAAACGCACCCGCCGTCTGGGGCAGGGCGCCCTGGTCGATTCCGCCAACGTCAAGGCCGTCAGCCGCCTGCTGCCCTACGCCTAGACTAAGCGGCCTTAAACGATACCGCCGTATCTTTTAAGTTAACATTCTCGCTGTTTGTCCTGGCCGCGCGTGAGCGCCGGCCGGGCGCGGCAGGCGGCCCCAGCCGGGCCGCTTATACGACTTAAGGAGCTTCCCCATGCGTGTGAAACGCGGTCAAGCCGCCCATAAGCGGCACAAGAAATTTCTGAAGATGGCCAAGGGCTACGTTGGCGCCCGCAGCAAGCTGTACGAAACCGCACGCGAAGTCGCCGAACGCTCGCTCGTTTACGCCTATCGCGACCGCAAGCAGCGTAAGCGCCAGATGCGCAAGCTGTGGATTCTGCGCATCAACGCCGCCGCCCGTGAGCATGGTCTGTCCTACAGCGTGTTCATGCACGGCTTGACCACCGCCGGCGTCGAGCTCGACCGCAAGGTGCTGGCCGACATGGCCGTTCGCGAAAAGGACAGCTTCCAGAAGCTGGCGGAGCTCGTCAAATCCAAGGTGGCCTAAGTGTCCGGACTTTCGCTCGTCGCCGAGCTCGAAGGCCTGGTCGAGGCGTGCGCCGCACGCCTCGACCGGGCCTTGGCGCTTGAAGAGCTCGAAGCCGCCCGGGTCGAATTCCTCGGCCGCAAGGGGCAGCTCGCCGCCGTCATGTCCCGCCTGCCCGGGCTTGATCCCGACGCCCGTCGCGAGGCCGGCAAGGCCGCCAACGCCGTCAAGGAGCGCTTAACCGCCCTCTACGACGCCCGCCTGGCCGACCTCAACCGGGCCGCCATGAACGTCGCCCTGGCCGGCTTTGATCCCACCGTGCCGGGCTACGCCCCGGCCGCCGGCAGCCTGCACCCCGTGACCCTGGTCACGGCCGAGATCTGCAAGGCGCTGGAGGAGCTTGGCTTTTCCATCGTCACCGGCCCCGAGATCGAGACCGACTACTACAACTTCGAGGCCCTCAACATGCCTCCCGAGCACCCTGCCCGGGACATGCAGGACACCCTCTATATATCGGATTCGATTGTCCTGCGCACCCACACCTCGCCCCTGCAGATCCGCACCATGCTGGCCAGCAAGCCGCCGGTCGCGGTCATTGCCCCGGGCAAGGTCTACCGCCGCGACTCCGACCTGACCCACACCCCGATGTTCCACCAGATCGAGGGGCTGTTGGTCGACGAGGGCGTGTCCATGGCCGATCTGCGCGGCACGCTGACCGCCTTTGTGCGCCGCATTTTCGGCCCCAAGACCAACGTGCGCTTCCGGCCAAGCTTTTTCCCCTTCACCGAGCCCAGCGCCGAGGTGGACATCTCCTGCGTCCTGTGCGGCGGCAAGGGTTCGACTGCGGCCGGCCCTTGCCGGGTGTGCAAAGGCACCGGCTTCGTCGAGATCCTGGGCTGCGGCATGGTCGATCCCAACGTGTTTGACGCCGTGGGCTACGACACCGAGCGCTACACCGGCTTTGCCTTCGGCATGGGCGTGGAGCGCGTGACCATGCTCAAGTACGGCATCGGCGATCTGCGCATGTTTTTTGAAAACGACATCCGCTTTTTGAGTCAGTTTTAAGCGGGGCTTTGCACCCCTGGGGCGGCCTGGTTTTCGAAGCCGTCCTCTGAGCCGTTGGGGGGTGAGATACGCCTGGCCGCAAGCGCGCGGCTAGTGGAGCAGGGGATGGACAAGCGCCGTCCCCTGCCTGCGTCGCGGGGGAATAAAGATGCGCCTGACGCCTCGGGAACGGGAAGCCATCGTCACGGCGGTCGCCGCCGTGGACGCCGCCGCCGAAGTGTATCTCTTCGGGTCTCGCGCCAAAGACGCCGCCCGGGGCGGGGACATTGACCTGCTGGTGGTTTCCGCCCGCATCGACGCCCGGACCAGGCGAGCCATCCGACGGCGCATCGTCGACGTCATCGGCGAACAAAAAATCGACATTACGGCCGTGCCCGACGTCAGCGATCCCTTTGCCCGGCTGGCCAAGGCCGACGGAGTGCGGCTGCGATGACCCTAGACGACCGGCTGGCCCAGCTCGACCGCGCCCTGGCCGCTTTGGCGGCCGCCATGGGCTGGCTTGACCGCTCAAGCCGCCTGTGCCGCGACATTGACCCGGCCGGACAGCTGTCCGAAATCGATTTCGACGCCCTGGAAAATCTGACCAGCCGGTTCGCCCGGGCCGTGGACCTGCTCATCCACAAGGTCTATCGGGCCATGGACGCCGTGGAAATGGACGCCGGCGGTTCCACCCTGGACGTGGTCAACCGGGCGCACAAACGGGGACTTTTCGACGATCCCGAACGGATGCGGGAACTCAAGGACGTGCGCAACGAAATCGCCCACGAATACGTCCTTGACGACGTCCGGGCGGTGTTTGCCACGGTCAAGGCTCTGGTTCCCGAACTGGAAGACGCGGTCCGCCGCGCCATGATTTACCGAAAACGCTACCAGGCCGGCCCCCCGGCCTGACCTGCCGCACGACGACGCGGGGTTTAGCCCCGCCAACTGGAGACGCCCCATGCTGCTCAGTCTGTCCTGGCTTCGCGAATTGACCCCGTATCAGGGCACAGCCCAGGAATTGGCCGACCGCCTGACCATGCTCGGCCTCGAAATCGAGGACATTTTCAATCCCTTCGAAGCCATCATGGGCGTGGTCGTCGGCCGGGTGCTCACCAGGCAAGCCCATCCCGATTCCGACCACCTGTCCTTATGCACCGTGGACGTCGGCGGCGAGGCGCCGCTTCCCATCGTCTGCGGCGCGGCCAACGTAGCCGCCGGCCAGCTCGTGCCCGTGGCCACGGTGGGCGTTTCCCTGCCGGGCGGGCTGACCATCAAGAAAAGCAAGATTCGCGGCCAGGTCTCCGAAGGCATGATCTGCTCGGAATCCGAACTGGGGCTGGCCGAGGAAAAAAGCCCGGGCATCATGGTCCTGCCGGAGACCTGCCAGATCGGCACGTCGCTGCCCGAGGCCCTTGCCCTCGACACCTGCGTGCTCGATGTCTCGATTACGCCCAACCGGGCCGACTGCCTGTCCGTGCTGGGCATTGCCCGGGAAACGGCCATAGCCTTTGACCTGCCCTTGACCCTGCCCCAAGTCGCCTACGCCGAATCCGGTCCCGAAGCGGCCAAGGAACTGGCCATCGACATTGAGGACCCGCAGCAGTGTCCGGTCTACCGGGCCAAGATCATTTCCGGCGTCGCCGTCGCCCCCTCGCCCGACCGCATCCGCTGGCGGCTGACCGCCATCGGCCAGCGCCCGATTTCCAACATCGTCGACGCCACCAACTACGTGCTTTTTGAGCTGGGCCAGCCGCTGCATGCCTTTGACCGGGCCAAGCTCGCCGGCAACGTGATCAAGGTGCGAAACGCCGCCGAGGGCGAGGCCATCGTCACCCTGGACGGCCAGGAGCGCAAATTGACCGCGCGCGATCTGCTTATCTGCGACGCCGAAAAGCCGGTGGCCCTGGCCGGCGTCATGGGCGGCGCCAACAGCGAAATGGCCGACGGCAGCACCGACGTGGTCTTGGAATGCGCCGTGTTCCGGCCTGGGACCATCCGCAAGACCGCCCGCCGCCTGGCCCTGCCCAGCGAAGCTTCCTACCGGTTCGAGCGCGGCGTGGATCAGGTCGGCTCGGTCTATGCCTTAAACCGCGCCGTGGCGCTGATGCTCGAAACCGCCGGCGGCACGGCCCTGCCCGGTGTGGCCATGGCCGAGCCCAAGCCCTTCACCCCGCGCGGCATCGGCTTCCGTCCGGCCCGGGCCACCATGCTGCTTGGCGAGGACATGCCCGAGGATTTCTGCCGCAAGGTGCTCACCGGCCTTGGCTGCCAGCTTTCCGAGACCGATCCCACGGGTGTTATCGCCGTGACCCCGCCGTCCCACCGCCTGGACCTGGAGCGCGAGGCCGATCTCATTGAGGAAGTAGGGCGGGTCTACGGCCTGGACCGCATCGCGCCGCGTCTGCCCCGGGTGTCCAAGGCCCTGGACGACGTGCCGGCCGAGTCCGAGTTCGGCTTCTGGTCGCGGGTGCGGACCTTTGCCGTGGGGCTTGGGCTTCGCGAGGCGGTCAACTACAGCTTCGTCGGCCACGCCGATCTCGACATTTTGTGTCTGGACGCCGCCTGCCGCGTGTCCGTGGCCAATCCGCTGTCCGAGGATCAGAACGTCATGCGGCCCATGCTGGCCCCGGGACTGTTGGCCACGGTGCGCCACAACCTGTCCCACGGCAACGCCAACCTGCGCCTGTTCGAAGTCGCCCGGGTGTTCGCCGCCGACGCCGCCTCCGAGACCTCGGCCCGGGAGGCCGGACGTCTGGGCATTGCGCTCCACGGCCTGCGCCAGCCCGACGGCTGGCCCTGGCCCAAGGACGAGCTGGCCGGCTACGGCGACATCAAAGGCATCGTCGAGGCGCTGATCGCCCATTTCAAGCTGCCGGCCGGCGTTTACACGCGCGACGACAGCCTGCCCTGGCTGGCCCCGCAGGTCGTGGTGACCGTGGGCGGCAAACGCCTGGGCGTTATTGGCCAGGTGACGCCGGAAGTGGCCGACGCCTACCACGCCCGCCATGCCCTGTGGCTGGCCGAGCTTGACCTGGACGCTTTGCGCGCCCTGGCCGACGGTGTTACGCGGGGATTCAAGACCCTGCCGAGCTTCCCGCCGGTGCGCCGCGACGTGACCCTGGCCGCCCCGGCCGGCGTGGCCGTGGGCGACGTGTTGACCGCCATTGCCGAGGCCAAGGCGGCCATCTTCGAGGACGTGCTTTTAATCGACGCCTTCACCCCCGAGGGAACCGACGAGCGCCGGCTGACCTTCCGGTTGACCTACCGGCACCCGGAAAAGACCCTCAAGGACAAGGACGTGGACAAGGTCCACGAGGCGCTCGTGGCCGCCGTCCTGGCCAAGCTGCCGGTGACGCGTCCGTAATTGGGCTCCGGCCGAGGGCGAGTCCGCCCCTTTGGCCGTAGCTTGGGCCGTTGATCTGCTCCTGCCGCCAATTGCAAGCGCCTGTTCCGTACCGCACGGGACAGGCGTTTTTCTGTTCGGCATGCCGGCTGCGGCGGACAAGTTTTTACCGGACGGTCTGGTGGGGCAAGGCACACGGTCGGGCGACCAAGGCGTTGTCGTGGCGCGTGTCGCGAAGAGGCCATGGATGCCTGACGCGTGCAGTGTGAGGGCTTGGCCAGAAGGCGGCAGGGGCGTTTATGACGTCGCGCCGCTAACGTGTGCTCGGCGCGACGTCGCAACCGGGCTTGAAACGGAAAATGGGCCGGCGCGACAACCAAGCCGCCAGGGATTCGGCCCGCTGGCAGAACAGCGCAAAGGCCGGCATGGCCAGGACGCACCAGAAAAGTCCGGCCTTGGTCCAGGGATTGAATCCCGCAAGCGCCATGGCCCAGAAGTAGCTGGGTTCGAAGAGATAGAGCGCGTAGGAATTGCGGCCCAAAAAAGCCATCGCTCGCGGCCAGGGCAGTTGCGCCCTGCCGGAGAGGAAAAGGGTCGTGAAGGCTGTGCAAAGCGCGGCCAGGCCCAGTCCGGCGAGGCTGCCGGCAAGGGGACCCCTGGTTTCCCCCAGCACGACCAGGGCAGGGAGAAACAGCGCCAGGGCCAGCAGGCCAAGGGCCTTGGGCCGGCCTGAGGCCGTCGCCGACGGGGCTTGGGGCGCGGCCAACGGGACAAACGCCAGGGCCAAGCCGATGCCGAAAAAGCCGATGTGGCCAAGGACGATGTTGCGGTAGCTGACGGTGTTGGAAAAGGCGATGGCCCGGAGGTCTTCGGGAAGCCACGTCGCCCCGGCTGTGGCCAGGGCGAGGCAGGCGATGAGGCCTAAGGAAAATCGTCCCGGGCCGAGCCGCTTCAGAATGCCGTACAAAAACGGCGCGACAACGGCGCATTGGATGATGGCGCTGACGAACCAATAGGGCGCTTTGATGCCCGAAAAAGCCCAAACATCAGGCACGACTTTGGTTGATGCCCAGATGCAGCACAGCGCCAGCCAGTAGAGCGGATAGAGGCGAAAGAATCTGTCGCGATAAAAATCGCATAAGGAAAAATTCCCGCCGGCCTGGCGTTTCTTAAGAGACCAGGCATTGCCGTAGCCGCTGGCGATGAAAAAAAGAGCCACGGCCGCGTTTCCCGCGTGCCCAAAACTGTCGTGGTTGACAATAAAATTCGTCAAGAAGTGCGAAAGCAGCACAATGAAGATGGCTATGCCGCGCAGCGTCGCTGTTGTATCTCTGGCGACGGGCATTTGCGGTGGAACAGTTGTCTTCATGGTGGATTGCGGCTTCCGGAAAACGGCCAGCAGGCGGCAGGACGTGTCTGACGCCTTGCAGCATGGCAGATTCTTTTCGGTTTGACAAATGCCGATGGGACGCTGCCAAGCGGCCTGGGGCGCATCCGCCATAACCACAAGGCCCGTGCCGTTGCTGTTTCGGGAGGGCGCGGGGCTTGGCGCAAGATGGCCTGGCGCGTTCGCTTCGTCGGTATCGCGCCGGCTACTCCTTGGGCGGCTTGCCGAACCGGCCGGCGATGAGCTTGCGGCGGCCTTCGGGGGAGACTTGCCCCAGGGCGTCCACCAGGGTGTCGCTGAAGTCGTCGGCAAAGCTGTCCCAGGCGGCTTTCCAGGCCAGAAGCGCCTGGCCGGCGGCGTTTTTGTCGTACGGGTCGGCCACCACCTGGCGCACCAGTTCGGCCCGGGCCGCGCCGAGTTGTTGCCGGGTCTTGGCAAACCGGGGCGCGTCGCGGGCGATGACGCCCTTGAAGGCCTTGGCCTCGTCGGCCGGCAGCACGGCTTCGGCCCGGGTGGTCAGGCGCGAGAGCATGTTGGCCCCGTCCAGGCGCTCGGCCCGGCCGTAGAACAGCCGGCCGCCGATGACCGCGACCAAAAACAGGTTCAGGAGCAGCGAACCGGGCAGGACGAAGCGCCGCCAGCCGCGTTTGGGATGTGCAGTGGTATCCATGGCGGCCTCGTTATTCGATAAAAACGGCCAGTGGCGCGGGCTGCATGAGGGACGTCAGCGCGTCGCCGTCGGGTTGGGCCACGGTGAGCGCGCCGACGAGCAGTCCGGCCATGACCACCGCGCCGCCGGCCGTGGCCAGCCCGGCCAGCTTGGCCAGGTCGGACAGTCGCGGCAGGGCCGGGAGCCAGTCGGGCAGTCGGGCGAGCCAGACCGCCCGGGGCGCGGGCGTAACGGACGGCGCGGCAATGCGCCGGGCGACGGCCCGGCGAAGCCGCTCCACGGCCGCGTCCTCGGCCCCAGGGGGCAAAAGCGTTTCGAGGTCGCGGCGGCCTTCGGCCAAAAGGGCCGTGTCCAGGCGGGCGGCCTCGGCCAGTCGGGCGCGGGCCTGGGCCGAGGCGGCGGCCAGAGCCCGGGCCTCGGCGCGGAAGATTTCGGGCCAGCGGCCGATATCGCCGCCGTAGCTGTCGGCCAGGGCGGCAAAGCGCGACAGGGGCATCATGGCGGACCTCCTTGGCCGGCCGGATCGGCCAGCCGTGTGCGCAAAAATTGGCGACCCCGGGCCAGCAGCCGTTCCACGGCTTTGGCCGAAACGCCCAGCGCCTTGGCTGCTTCGGCCCCGGACAGGCCTTCCTCGTAAACCAGGGCCAGGGCCGCTCGTTGCCGGTCCGGCAGTTCGGCCAGGGCGGCGGCCATGGCCCGGGCCTGCTGGCCGGCGGCTAAGCATTCTTCCGCGCCGGCGGCCGGATCGGCCGGATCGAACCCGTCGGGCAGGGTCTCGGGCCGGACGCGTCGCTGGTGGTCGCGGCAGAGGTTGGCCACGATGCGATACAGCCAGGTGGTCAACCGGGCACGCCCCGGATCGAAGCGGTCGATGGCCTTCCAGGCCCGCACAAAAGCTTCCTGGGCCATATCTTCGGCAGTGGACGCGTCGCGGGTCAGCCGCGTGGCCACCCGCAGGGCAAAGGCCCCGTGCCGAAGGACCAGGGCGTCGAAGGCCCGGCGGTCGCCGGTTGCGGCCCAGGCGGCCAGGGCGTCGTCATCGGTCCCGGCGTAGTCCCGGACCGACGACGCAGCCGTTGCCGACCCGGGCGTGGCCGGGCGGCGGAGCAGCGGCAACAGGCCGCCAAAGGGCCAGCATTTTTCCACGGTGTTCGTCCGGGCCTTGCGTTGCGGGGCGACGGGCCGTGCCCGGGCCGCCCCATGCCGACCGCGCCGGGCTTGCAGCCTGGCGCGAGGGCACGTGTTACTGCTTGGCTCCGGCAGCCTGCTTCGCCGACCGGGCCGCCGTCAAGGCCTGCTTGCAGCCGGGCGAGAGCTTGTCGGCCTGCTGCTGCAGGCAAGCGACGATGCGTCCGCCTCCCGGCTTCACGCCGGAACACAGTGTTTTGTAGTCGTTTTTGCAGGCCTCCTTGAGGACCTGGCCGCCGGCCGGGGCGGGCTGCTGGGCCGTGGCCGGGGCGGCGACGGCCAGGAGACCGGCGATGGCCAGAACGGCGATCATATTTTTGGGCAAGCCGGCCAGGGCGCGGGCTTGGGAAGTCATCGGCATGGGCATGTCCTCGCTTTGTGCGTCATGTGCCGCCGAGGCGGCGTTTGGGAATGATACGGGCGAGGCGGGGAAATCCCCCGCGCTATTGCGCAGGCCGTGCGCGGACAGGCTGTTGCTGGCTGCGGGCGCTTGGCGTCGGCGAAGCGGAACGGCCGGTCATCTTCCGGCCAGCGCGGTTGCGCCTCGCTCCAGGGCCGGCGCTCATGAAGGCGGCCGTATCCGCCTTGGACGGATGCGACCGGGGGAAGACGCCGGTCGCCGCGTATCATGGGCAACGAGACGGCCGACGCCTGTCGACGCGGCCTCCCGACCTTCGGGTTCGGGATCGGACCGGCAGGCGCGCCGCCAAACCCCAAGCAACAAGCGAGGATAATCATGATGCGACGGAATTTCACCTTGGCGGCGGCCCTGTGCGCTTTGCTTCTTTTGTCCACGGCGGCCTGGGCCGGCACGCCGGGCGGCGACGGCCCGGCCGGGAAAGGTCGGGGCCTGGTGCGGATGCTTACCGAACTGGACCTGAGCGCCGCCCAGAAACGGGAAGTGGCCGGCATCCTCAAGGCCAATCGCGACAGCACCAAGGCCCTGCGGGACTCGGTCAAGTCGGCCATGGACGGCCTTCGCGGCGTCATGGCCAAGACCCCGGGCGACGAGGCGGCGGTGCGGGCCGGGGCCAAGGCCGTGGCCGACGCGGCCGTGGAGCTGGCCGTGGCCCGGGGCCGGGTCAAGGCGGCCATCGACGCCGTGCTGACCCCGGAGCAGCGGACCAAGCGCGACGCCTTGCGCGAAGCGTTTCGGGAGAAGGGAAAGGCCCGCCGACTGGAACGCCAAGGCGAGCTGGACGCCTGGATCGAGAGCAATCTGTCCTAGCGTCGTGCCTGACATGGGCCGGAAACGATTGTCCGGCTCCCTACTGCCTTGTATCCTCTGCATGAGGGAAGCGACACGGACTGCGGCAAGCGCCGCGTCGCCCCGCCTTTCCTGAAAACCGCCAAAGCCCCGGCCGTCGTGCCGGGGCTTTGGTTTTTCGGATGGAGTGTTCAGGATTCGATAAACGCCAGCAGGTCGGCGCTCACCGCCTCCTTGCGGGTGGTGCACAGGCCGTGGGGCGCGCCGGGGTATTCCTTGAGCACGGCCTTTGGCACGAGCTTCACGGCCGCCCGGGCCGAGGCGTCGATGGGCACGATCTGGTCGTCGTCGCCGTGAATAAACAGCGTCGGCACGTCGATCTTGCCCAGGTCCTCGGTCAGGTCGGTTTCGGAAAAGGCCTTGATGCAGAAGTAGGCGGCCGGGAAGCCGGCCATCATGCCCTGCCGCCAGAAGGCCTGGCGCACGCCCTCGGAGACCACGGCTCCAGGGCGGTTGTAGCCATAAAACGGCAGGGTCAAGTCCATGAAGAATTGGGAGCGGTCCTTGACCACGCCGTCGCGGATGCCGTCAAAGATCGCCATGGGCAGCCCGCCTGGGTTGGCCGGGGTTTGCAGCATCAGCGGCGGGATCGCGCCGATGAGCGCGATTTTGCCCACTCGATCCGTGCCGTGGCGGCCGATGTAGCGCGCGACCTCGCCGCCGCCGGTGGAGTGGCCCACATGCACGGCGTCGCGCAAATCCAGGGCGGCGGCCAGTTCGGCCAGATCGTCGGCGTAAGTGTCCAGGTCGTTGCCCTGCCAGGGCTGGTCCGAGCGGCCATGTCCCCGACGGTCGTGGGCGATGACCCGGTAGCCGCGCGAGGCCAGGAAGAACATCTGATCCTCGAAGGCTTCGCCGGAAAGCGGCCAGCCGTGGCTGAAGACCACCGGCCGACCGGAACCCCAGTCATTATAATAGAGCCTGACGCCGTCTCGCGTCGTGAAGGTTGCCATGATCCGTCTCCTTGGGGAGCCGGACGGCTCTGCCTGGAGCGACCGGCTCGTTTGCAGGGGCGCTGGCGGAAGGCCAGACGCCGCATATCCATTACAGATAGGCAAGGCCGGGGAGAAGTAAAGGGCCGTGGGCGGGCTTGGCCGGCCCGGCCGCGCCTTAACCGCGCCGTCCGGGCCGGCGGGACTTAACGGGCCGCTCCTGGGCGGCCGGCGGGTTCGATGCGGGCGGCCGGGGCCGGCTTGGACCCGGGCGGAAAGGGGGCCGGGCTTGACCCGGGGGCGGGCTTGGCGCATGTTGGCCGGGCATGAGCCAAAAGACCTACAAGATCGGTGAGATCGCTGAAATAACGGGCCTTAAGCCCTTTGTTCTGCGCTTCTGGGAGACGGAATTTCCCCAGCTCGTTCCGGTGCGCACCCCAAAAGGCCAGCGGCTTTACACCGACGAACATCTGGCCCTGCTCGCGACCATCAAGACGCTTCTCTACGAAGAAAAACTCACCATCGACGGCGCGCGCCGCCGCCTGGCCGGCCCCGGTCGGGAAGACTCGGTCCTGCGGCAGGTCTATGACGAACTGCGGGATATCCGGCGTCTGCTCGGCGACGGGGATCGACCGCGCCCAGGGGCGGCCTGAAGCCGATTGACACAATTGTTCCAATCCCGCGACCGGGCGGAATCGACTGTATGGGCGTCCTGAGCAACGGTTTTGGGGCGTTTTGACTATGGACGGAGTTTCGGTTTTACATTATTGCTAGTTTGCGCGTCTGCGGATGGAGAGTGACCGCAGGCGTGGCGAGAGGTGGAAATTTTCAGTCCGGACAGGGCACAAGATGAGGGAACGCCCTTTTCGGCAACGGGCCGCCCGACACGGCCCTGCCATATTGCCGGACCCAGGCGCGACACCACGCCAAACCCGGCGGGCAGGCAGGCGGACGGCCTGACGTGTAACCCGCTTAACACAATGGAAGAGGACTCTATGAGCGGAATCAAAGCTCGTCTGGACGCGATTTCGGCGATCATCGGCTACAAGCCGGCCCATGCCCCTCTCAATTTCAGCGAGACCAAGCCCACCGACGTGTTCGGCTGCAACGTCTTTAGCGACAAGGTCATGCGCGAGCGCCTGCCCAAGCATGTCTACAAGTCGCTCAAAAAGACCATTGAGCTTGGCGAGAAGCTGGACGCCTCTATCGCCGACACCGTGGCCAACACCATGAAGGATTGGGCCATTGAGCGCGGAGCCACCCACTTCACCCACGTGTTCTATCCGCTCACCGGCCTGACCGCTGAAAAGCACGACTCCTTCCTGGTGCCCGACGGCAAGGGCGGCGCCATCGCCGAGTTCTCCGGCAAGCTGCTCATCCAGGGCGAGCCCGACGCTTCCAGCTTCCCCTCCGGCGGCCTGCGCTCCACCTTCGAAGCCCGCGGCTACACCGCCTGGGACGTGACCAGCCCGGCCTACATCCTGGAAAATCCCAACGGCACCTTCCTGTGCATCCCCACTGCCTTCGTGTCCTGGACCGGCGAGGCCCTGGATAAGAAGACCCCGCTTCTGCGCTCCACCCAGGCGCTCAACAAGCAGGCCAAGCGGGTGCTGCAGCTGTTCGGCGTCGAGACCAAGCTGCCCGTGGGCTCCTTTGCCGGCCCGGAGCAGGAATACTTCCTTATTGACCGCAACTTCGTTTTCTCCCGCCCCGACCTGCTCATCGCCGGCCGGACCTTGTTTGGCGCCAAGCCGGCCAAGGGCCAGGAGTTCGAGGACCAGTACTTCGGCGTCATCCCCCGCCGCGTGCTGTCCTTCATGATGGAAGTCGAGCGCGAGCTGTACAAGCTCGGCGTTCCGGTCAAGACCCGCCACAACGAAGTGGCCCCCAGCCAGTTCGAAATCGCTCCGATCTTCGAGACCGGCAACCTGGCCACCGACCACAACCAGATGGTCATGACCGTGCTGCGCGCCGTGGCCAAGCGCTACGGCATGATCTGCCTGCTGCACGAAAAGCCCTTTGCCGGCATCAACGGCTCGGGCAAGCACTTAAACTACTCCATCGGCAACGCCGAACTCGGCAGCCTGTACGATCCGGGCGACACTCCCCACGAGAACGCCCAGTTCCTGGTCTTCTGCGCCGCCGCCATCCGGGCCGTCCACAAGTTCGGCGCGCTTTTGCGCGCCACCGTGGCCACGCCGTCCAACGACCATCGTCTGGGCGCCAACGAGGCCCCGCCGGCCATCATGTCCATCTACCTTGGCGAGCAGCTCACCGACGTCTTCGAGCAGATCAAGAAGGGCAAGGTCGAAGGCTCCAAGCAGAAAGGCGTCATGAGCATCGGCGTCGACACCTTGCCGCCGCTGCCCATGGATCCGGGCGACCGCAACCGCACCAGCCCCTTCGCGTTTACCGGCAACCGCTTCGAGTTCCGCGCCGTGGGCTCCTGCCAGTCCATCGCCGGCTCCCAGGTGGCCCTTAACGCCATGATGGCCGAGTCCCTGGACTACATCGCCACCAAGCTCGAAGCCGCCACCGGCGGCGATCCGGCCAAGCTCAACGCGGCCGTGCAGACCGTGATCCAGGAGATCATCAAGGAACACGACGCGGTCGTCTTCAACGGCGACGGCTACTCCGAGGAATGGCACGTCGAAGCGGCCAAGCGCGGCCTGCCCAACCTCAAAACCACGCCCGACGCCCTGCCGGTGCTGACCTCCCCCGAGGTGGTCAAGCTCTTCACCACCTACGGCGTGTTCAGCGAGGCCGAGCTCAAGTCCCGCGAGGAGATCTACCTCGAACAGTACGTCAAGACCCTGCAGACCGAGGCCAACCTGGTCGTGCGCATGGCCAAGACCATCATCTTCCCGGCCGCCATGCGCTACCAGAGCGAACTGGCCGCCGCTTGCGCCAACCTCAAGGCCATCGGCCATGACTACAAGATGGACACGCTCGAGTGCGTCACGGCCAAGCTGCGCGACCTCCAGACCAAGACCACCGAGCTGGAAAAGATCATGGAGCACTCGGCCGAAGGCGCTCTGGCCGAAGCCAAGCACATGTGCTGCACGGTCCTGCCGGCCATGAACGAAGTGCGGGCCGTGGCCGACGCCCTGGAAGCCGTGGTGGCCGACGACCTGTGGTCGCTGCCGAGCTACCAGGAAATGCTGTTTATCCGCTAATCGCCGATCCTTCGGGATGGGAAAGGGCCGCTCCGGCAACGGGGCGGCCCTTTGTCGTTTGGCGCAGGGCGGCCGGCCGGGCGAGGTCGCGGCAACAGGACGCGGGGGCCGACCGAGAGGCGACCGACCGGAGAGGCGACCGGATGGAGAGGGGCCGGATGGAGAGTGTGACCGGCCGGAGGGAGGTCGGAGAGGCCGGAGAGGCCGGAGAGCGGCCGGGCTGAGAGAGGCCGGGCCGGCGCAGCGCTCCAGCCCCCGGCGAACAAAATGAGAAAGGGCCGAGGTAAAACCTCGGCCCCAAGAGAGGCTATAGGACAGCGCTAGGTGCGCGCCGTGTCCGACGTCGGCCGCCGGACCGAAGGACTACCAGCGTCCGCCGCCGTAACCGCCGCGACCGCCGCCGCCGCCGCCGCCGGAGCGGGGCTTTTCCTGGGCTTCGTTGACCTTCAGGGTGCGGCCGCCAAGTTCCTTGCCGTCCAGGTTCTGGATGGCGGCGGCAGCGCCGGCGTCGTCCATTTCCACAAAGCCGAAGCCGCGCAGGCGGCCGGTTTCACGGTCGGTGATGAGGTTGACGCTCAGCACCTCGCCATAAGAGGCGAAATGGTTGCGGACATCGTCTTCGGTGGAGGAGAAGGACAGGTTGCCGACGTAAAGTTTCTTCGACATGGCTAGGCTTGGGCTCCGGTATTTGGCATGGGGCTAATTTCGTCGTCCGGGATGAACTTGCGCTGCGTTCCGAGGGGCGAATGCATCATGCACGTTGTTGGGTTCGGGGGACAATACCTGGAACGAGGATTTACGCAATAGAAAATATGGCCGGTCAGCCTCCCGGGATAAAAAATTTCGGCGATTGCGGGTGGTTGGAAAATGCGATGGTAAGCGTTCCATTCTTGTTGCAGAGTCTGGTGGTAGAGTTATGCTTGTAATAATTCAGGGATGTTAGCGCCGTTTGTCCCGAAATTTGCGTCGGCCGGCGACAGTGTTGCGTCCTGTTTCCGTTTGGCCGGCCAGCCGGTTTTCAGGAGTCCAGGGCGAATTTTTTTTGCCGGGGAGACGAAAGCCGCCTGCCCGCCGCCCAGAAAGCTTGGCGAGTCGGTGGGTTCCATCGAAGCAAACCACACGTTACCCCCTTTCCCGTCGAGGGGGTCCGGGGGGGATCAGCCCCCCCGGCCGCCGGAGGCATCCCCTCCCTTCGTCAGGGACGCTGCTCTAGCCGCGCAGCGCCTGATCCGGCTGCAGGGCGGCGGCGGCCAGGGCCGGGCGCAGGCCGAAAACCAGCGTCACGGCCAGCCCCAGCCCAAGGGCCAGGCCAAAGGTGCGCCAGGTGGCCACGGCCACGAGCAGGCCCTGCCGGTTGACCAGCCAGCAGGCCGCCTCGCCCAGGGCGTAGCCCAGAACCGCCCCGGCCAGGTCGAGGATAAGCAGCTCCAGCACGATGTGGGCGACGATGTCCCGCCGTCTGGCCCCCACGGCCATGAGCAAGCCGATTTCGACCCGGCGCAGGCTGATGTTCAGATAGGCCAGATTGGCCGCCGTGAACCCGGCGGCGGCGATGACCACTGCCGAGGTGACGACTAGAAACAGCTGGATGCCGACGCGCAGCACGGACAGGAAATTAAAGATTTCCTGGATGGTCACCACCGTGAAATCGTCCTCCTGGCCCGGACCCAGGCCATGGAGACGGCGCAGAAACCGGCGGAGATTGTCGACATTGGCGGTCATGTCCGAGGCGTCGTCGAATTTGAGGCGGATGCCGCGCAGGTAGAGCGGGCTTAAGTTGTAGTGCCGGGTCAGGCTGGCCAGGGGCACGACGACCCGGTCGTCCACGGACACGCCGCCGCTGACGAAGCCGCGTTCGGACAAGACGCCGATGACCGTGTAGGGCTGGCCGTCCAGGCGCACTTGCCTGCCCAGGGGGCTCTCGTCGGCAAAAAGGGCGCGCCTGGGGATTTCGCCCAGCAGGCAAACCCTGGCCCGGCCGGATTCGTCGACGGGTTCGAGGTCGCGGCCCAGGGCCAGGCTCCAGTTCCAGGCCCGGGTGAAGCCGGGCATGGCCCCGACCAGGGCCGGCGTTTCATGGGTCCGGTTGCCGTATTTGAAGGTCTTGCGGCGCACCAGACGTGAGGCCGAGACGTCGTGCACCCCGGGCAGGCCGTCACGGATGGCCCGCCAATCGGTCATGGTGATGGTTTCATTTCGCTGGCCCACAGGCTTGCCCCGCACCTCGCCGCCGGCCACGAAGGCCGCGTCGGCCCCGAACCACTGGACGAACTCCTCGATCTTGGCGTTGGCCCCGCGCGTGGCCGCCTCGGTCAGGCTGACCACGCAGATGGCCAGGGCCACGGCCAAAATGGAAAAACAGGTGCTTGTCGGGTAGGCCCAAACGGCCCGCAGCGCGTGGCCGGCGATACGGGCAAGGCGGGTCGGCGTCATGGCGCGGCCAGGCGGAAGCCCTAGAACTTCCCGTTGATGACCTGTTCCAGGCAGGGGAACACGGTGCGGAAAAAGCCCCGGTAGTTGGAGCCAAAGGACGGGCCGATGCGGGTGTTGACGCCCAGGATCAGGTTCAGCGACGCGCCGACGGCGGCATGGCAGCAGGCCGAGACCCAAAGGGAAGGCACGTTGCGGTAGACGAGGCTCCACAGGGCGGCGGCAAAAAAGACGCCGAGCATGAGCGTGGCGTTGGGGTAATGAAAAAGCGCCGCCACCAGCCCCAGCCAGCCGGCGCACAAGAGCTCCCGGTCGGTGAGCCCCTGGCAGAAGCGAGCTTCGGCAAAGGGCCGGCGGCAGGCGTCGGCGTCGAGGTGGTCGCCGTTAAACGCGCGGCCGCCGTAGAGCAGGCAGGTCAGCCGGGGGTAGAAAAAGCCGAAGATGAACAGTTGCTGGCCCAGGGCCGAGAAGATGTAGAGAAAAAAGCGCCGGCCCAGGGCGTCCCAGTCGAAGGTCAGGGGCGAAAAGCGCCCGGTGGCCAGGGCGACGGCCACAATGAGGACCAGAGCGGCGCTGGTGAGGGAGCCGTAGACGGTAAGCGCCCGGCCCAGGTTGTCGGTGCGAAGAAAACCGCGTCGCCAGGACCCCAGGCCCCGCAGCGGCCCGGAATCGCGATGCACGACCAGGGGGGAGATGACGGCGGCGTAGACGGCCGTGGCCAGAAAAAGTCCGCCCACCCAGGGGCCAAGGGCGTCGCCGCCCTGGGCCAGGGCCGGGCCGACCTGCCAGATGCCCCAGAAATAGATGGCCATGACGCCGCACATCTCCAGCAGGGACAAGGCCCGCCAGCCCAGGTCGACGGCCAGGGAACGACGCATGTCGTGCTCCGTTGCCAGGTGTTGTGGGCAGGCGCCGGTACGTCGCTTTAGCCAGGGCAAGACTGGAGCCGACTGCTATGAGCCATAAAACAATAAAAAACCCGCCGCATTCGGTCAATCGCTTTGTCGCCGGCCAAGCCCATGACCGGCCCTGGCCGCCTTGTCCGGCCGAGGTCCAGGGGCTTGGAGAGGCCGTCGGCCCCGGTCTGCGGCCAGGTGTCTGGCCGGGCTGACAAAAGTCCGCCTCGGGCGTACCGTGCCCTGGGCGGACGGCCTTTTGTCGACCCCGACCGCCAGGGAGGACGCCGTGCTTCATTTGTTGCGACTGCCTCATCTCACCATCCGCCAGAAAGTGCTGGCCGGCGTCGTCATTCCGGTGCTGGTGTTCGTCGTAGTCGGGGTGGTGTCGCTCAATTCCCTCAGCCGCCTGGAAACGACGCTGTCGCTCATGGAGATGGCCGACGACCTCTCCAACACCATCCTGGAAGTGCGGCGTTACGAGAAAAATTACCTGCTCTACGGGCACGGCGAGGATTTCGAGGAAGCCCAGCGCTACATCGACCAGGCCCGGGCCGCCCTGCTGGCCATGTCCGCCGACGCTCACGACGGCCGCAGCCGCCGGGGCATCGCCGCCCTGGAGCGGGCGCTTGATGCCTACCAGGCCAAGGGCCAGGCCCTGGGGCCGGCCGCCGCCGCCTCGGCCGAACGCCTGGACGCCTTGCGCCAGGCCGGCAAGGATATGGTCGATCTGTCGCTGGACATCAAAAACGCCGAGCGCAGCCGCACCCTGACCCTGGTGTCCAACCTCAAGCGGCAACTGCTCATGGCCGGATTTTGCGTCATCGCCTCGGGCGTTGCCCTGGCCTGGCTTTTGGCCCGCAAGATCCTGCGGGCTCTTGGCGTCATCGTTCAGGCCACGGCCGACATTGGCGAGGGTCGTTTCAAGACCCTGAGCTCCCCCCAGGCCGACGACGAGACGGGCCTGGTCATCGAGGCCTTCAACCGCATGACCCGGGAACTGGAGCGGCGGCAGGCCCAGCTCGTCCAGGAAAAAAAGCTGTCCTCCCTTGGCGTGCTGACCTCGGGCATCGCCCACCAGCTCAACAACCCCCTCAACAACATTTCCACCTCCTGCCAGATCCTCATTGAGGAGCAAGGCCAATGCGAGCCGGCCTTTGCCTCGCGGATGCTCACCAACATCCAGCAGGAGGTGCTGCGCGCCCGGGACATCGTCAAAGGGCTGCTGGAATTTTCCCGGGCCAAGGACTTCAGCCTCAAGGCCACGCCCCTGGCCCCGGTGGTGGCCGGGGCGTTTCGGCTGGTGTCGAGCCAGACGCCGTCTGGCGTGACCCTGTCCCGGGACGTGCCCGAGGACATGGTCCTGCACCTCGACGCCGCCAGAATGCAGGAGGTGCTCATCAACCTCCTGCTAAACGCCGTCCAGGCCATCGACGCCCCGTCCGGGGCCATCACGGTCTCGGCCCGGGTGGAGGCCGACGTCGCCGCCATCGTGGTGGAGGACACCGGGCCGGGCATCCCCGACGAAGACATTGGCCGGGTTTTCGATCCCTTTTACACCACCAAAGAGGTGGGCAAAGGCACGGGCCTTGGGCTGTCCATCGTTTTCGGCATCATCGAAAAGCATCAAGGGTCCATCGTGGCCGAGAAGACCGGCGGCCGGGGGGCGCGCTTCGTCATCCGCCTGCCCCTGCCCCAGGCCGGGATGGGCGCGGCATGACGGGCGCGTCGGTGCTGGTGGTCGACGACGAGGCCATCGCCGTCGAAAACCTCAGCCACATCCTGGCCCGGGAGGGCTACGCGGTGGCTGCGGCGGCCAGCGGCGAAGCGGCCGTGGCCCTGCTGGCCGGCCGGGAATTCGATCTGGTTCTGACGGATCTGCGCATGAAGGGCCTGGACGGGTTGGCCGTGCTCGGGGAGTCCAAGCGGCTGTGGCCGGACACCGAAGTGGTGGTCATGACCGGCCACGCCACGGTGTCTTCGGCCGTGGAGGCCATGCGCCTGGGGGCCTGCCATTACCTGACCAAGCCTTACGGCCTGGCCGAGGTGCGGGCCACGGTGGCCGAGGCCATGGACAAGCGCCGGTTGCGCCTGGAGGTGGCCCGGCTGTCGCGGCAAGTGGCCGAGCTTGGCCGTGGGCCGCTTATTATCGGCGAAAGTCCGGCCATCATGGCGCTGACCGACAACATCCGCCACATCGCGCCCACCGACTCCACAGTGCTCATCCTCGGCGAGACCGGCACCGGCAAGGAGCTGGTGGCCCGGGCCATCCACGCCGCCGGCCTGCAACGCGCCCACCGGTTTTTGGCCGTCAACTGCGGGGCGTTTACCGAGGAGTTGTTGACCAGCGAACTCTTCGGCCACGAGCGGGGGGCCTTTTCCGGGGCCATGGCGCTCAAAAAGGGGCTTTTCGAGGTGGCCGGGGAGGGGACGCTGTTTCTCGACGAGATCGGCGAGATGTCGCCCAGCATGCAGGTGCGGCTTCTGCGCGTGCTCCAGGAACGGCATTTCTTCCGGGTGGGCGGCGACAAGGAGATTCCCGTGGCCGCCCGCATCCTGGCCGCCACCAACCGCGACCTCAAGGCCGACGTGGAACGCGGGCTTTTTCGGGCCGACCTGTACTACCGCTTAAACGTCATCACCCTGCGCGTGCCGCCGCTGTCCGCCCGTCGCCAGGACATCCCGCTTCTGGCCGGGGCCTTTGCCGCCCGTTACGCCCGGGGCATGGACAAGCCCGTGACCGGCTTTTCCGCCGAGGCCGTGCGCCGGCTCATGGCCTACGAGTATCCCGGCAACATCCGGGAGCTTGAAAACATCGTCCAGCGGGCTGTCATCATGGCCCGGGGCGAAGTCATCGAGGCTGGCGACCTGCCCCAGGACCTCCACGGCGACGCCCCGGCCCTGGCCCGGCTTGAGGGGCCGGAGCTGGTCAGCCTGGAGGAGCTGGAGCGTCGCCACATCCGCGACATCCTGACCTACTGCGACGGCAACAAGACCCGGGCGGCCGAGATCCTCGGCATCGACCGGGTGTCGCTGTGGCGCAAGGTCAAGCGCCTGGGGCTGGCCATGGAGTAATGCGTCTTCAATAAATGCCTGAGTATTTATTGAGCAATATTGATTTCCAGGGGTTGCCGGCGAAACCCTTGGCGCTGTTGGCGCGGATGCGGCACGCGCCCCGGGCTGTCGGACGCCAACGCGCCATTCCCGGGGCAGCGACGCGCCGGGCGGGCGCTTCCCCTCAGGCCAAGGCCAGGGGCAGGGCCGTAAAGACCGTGGCCACGTGGCGCACGAGCACTTCCGGGCTGTCCTCGCCGGCCATGGCCGCCACCTCGGGCCGGTTGGCCTCGGGCACGAGCACCTCGCGCATGCCGGCCCGGGCGGCGGCCAGGATCTTCTCCCGGATGCCGCCCACGGGCAGCACGTTGCCGGTGAGCGTAATCTCGCCGGTCATGGCCACGTCCGGGCGCAAGGGCCGGCCTGAGAAAAGCGAGGCCAGGGCCACGGCCACGGTGAGTCCGGCCGAGCTGCCCTCTTTGGGGATGGAGCCGGCCGGAATGTGGACGTGGACGTCCGTTGTGGCGAACAGCCCGGGATCGACGCCAAGCTCCCCGGCCCGGGAGCGCACGAGGCTAAGCGCCGTGCGGGCCGATTCGCGCAGCACTTCGCCCAGCGACCCCGTCAGCAGCAGTTCTCCCGTCCCCTCCATGCGGATGGCTTCCACCGAGATGATCTCCCCGCCGTAGTCGGCATAGACCAGCCCCGTGGCCACGCCCAGGCGCGGCGCGGCTCCGGCCGTCTCGCCCCGATAGGGCGGCGGGCCAAGAAGGGCGGCGGCCAGGGCGGCGTCCACCTCGGCCGGAGCTTGGCCTTCGCCCTGCTCCAGGCGAAGCCGGGCCAGCTTGCGGCAGATGCGGCCAAGCTCCCGGTCGAGGTTGCGCACCCCGGCCTCCCGGGTGTGGCCGGTGACCGTCAAGCGCAAGGCCTCCTCGGTGACCGTGGGAAAGGGATGGGTCAGCCCGTGCTCGCGCAACTGGCGCGGGAGCAGGTGCTCGGCGGCGATGCGGACCTTTTCCCGGGTGGTGTAGCCCCTAAAGGGGACCACTTCCAGCCGGTCGCGCAGCGGCCCGGACAGCTCGGCCAAGTCGTTGGCCGTGGCGATGAACAGGGTGCGCGACAGGTCAAAGGGCGCTTCCAGATAATTGTCCACGAACTGGCTGTTCTGCTCCGGGTCGAGCATCTCCAGAAACACCGCCGCCGGATCGCCCCGGAAGTCCTTGCCGATCTTGTCGATCTCATCGAGCATGAAGACCGGGTTGGCCACGCCCAGCCGGGCATAGGACTGGAGCACCCGGCCGGGCAGCGCGCCGACGTAGGTGCGGCGATGGCCGCGCAGCTCGGCCTCGTCGCGAAGCCCCGCCAGGGAAATGCGGTGGAAACGCCGCCCGAGGGCCTCGGCGATGGCTTGCCCCACCGAGGTCTTGCCCGTGCCCGGCGGGCCGGAAAAACACAGGACCGGGCTTCGAAACGAGGCCGGCGCGGTCTTTTCCTTGGCCAGCCCGGCCACGGTGGCCCGCAGCTCGTCGAGATTGACCGGCTTGGCCAGGTAGTAGACCGCCCCCTGCCGCATGGCTTCCACGGCCGTGTCCACGGTGGCGAATCCCGTCACCAGCATCACCCGGGTGGCCGGAGACAGCCGCCGGGCTTCGGTGAGCAGTTGCAGGCCGTCCATCTTGTCCATCTTGAGGTCGGTGACGATGAGGTCGAACTCGCTTCGCCGCACCTCGGCCAGGGCTTCCAGGCCATTGGCCGCCCCCCGCACCTTGTAGCCTTCCTTGCGCAGCACGTGCTCCAGATTGGC
>JAEZEM010000152.1 GCA_023417745.1 Pseudomonadota bacterium | reverse complement strand
TGGCCAAAAACCTCTAATCCTTCCTTTCGATTCCATGGCAACGCCGTCACGTCGTCGTGACGCGGCGGCGTTGCCCCTTGAAAAAAATCGGAAATCCGCAATAGTGGTTCCGCCCGGCCCGGGATGGCCCAGCCGCCCGGGAACGGCGCGCGTTTTTTTGCCGGCGCGCCTCCCTGGTCCGCGCTTTGCTGCGCGGGACGCTGTTCATTTTCGTCAACCAGGTAGCTGCCATCTCTTGCAGAAAGGGAAAAAGGGGGCGCGATGGCCGTTGTCGGCGTGGATACCGGCGGCACGTTTACCGATGTCATCTGCTGGACGGACGACGGCTTTGTCGTGGTCAAATTGCCGTCGAGTCCGGACAATCCAGCCCGGGCCGTGCTTTTGGGCCTTGCCCGCCTGCCTGTCCCGGCCCGGAGCGTCATGCACGGCTCCACCGTGGCCACCAACGCCCTGCTCGAACGCCGGGGCGCGGTCACGGCCTTCGTGACCAATCAGGGTTTTGAAGACATCATCGCCATCGGCCGCCAGAACCGGCCGGAGCTTTACGATCTGGCCAGCCGCAAGGAGCCGTGTCTGGTGCCCGAGGCCTTGCGCTTCGGCGCGCCCGGGCGGGTGAGCGCCGAGGGCCAGGTGATCGAAGAGCTTTCCGCCGAGGCCATCGGCGAGCTCGTGGCCCGGGTGGCCGCCTCCGGGGCGCAGTCTGCTGCCGTGTGCCTGCTTTTTTCCTTTCTCAAGCCCGAACACGAGCTGCGCCTCGGCGAGGCCCTGGCCGAGGCCGGGCTGTCGGTGTCGCTGTCCTCGGACATCCTGGCCGAATTTCGCGAATACGAGCGGGCCGCCACCACCGTGGCCAACGCCTACGTGGCCCCGGTCATGGCCGGCTATCTCGGCGATCTGGCCGCCGGTCTGCCCGAGGGGGCGCAGTTGTGCGTCATGCAGTCGAGCGGCGGACTCATCCGGGCCGAGACCGCCCGGCGCGAACCCGTACGCACGGTGCTGTCCGGCCCGGCCGGCGGCGTGGTCGCGGCCCTGGCCATGGGCAAGGCGTCGGGCTTCGACCGGCTCGTCACCTTCGACATGGGCGGCACCTCCACCGACGTCTCGCTCCTGGACGGCGCGCTGTCCATGGCCGCCGAGACCGAGCTTGCCGGGCTGCCCATCAAGACGTCCATGCTCGACATCCACACCGTGGGCGCGGGCGGCGGCTCCCTGGCCCGCCTCGACGCCGGCGGCGCGCTGGTGGTTGGCCCCGAAAGCGCCGGAGCCGATCCCGGCCCGGCCTGCTACGGCCAGGGCGACGGACTGACCGTCACCGACGCCAACCTGTTTTTGGGCCGGCTGTCCCCGGACCATTTCCTGGGCGGCCAGATGCCGCTTTTCCCTGAGCGGCTGCCGGAATTGTTCACGGCTCTGGGCGCGGCCGGCGGCCTGACCGCCGTCGAGGCGGCCGAGGGCGTCATTGCCGTGGCCGAGGCGGCCATGGAGCGGGCCATCCGGGTCATTTCCGTGGAACGCGGCCACGATCCGGCCGATTTCGCCCTGCTCTCCTACGGCGGGGCCGGCGGACTGCACGCCGTGTCCCTGGCCAAGCTTTTGGGCGTCAAAACGGTTGTCGTGCCGCGCCATCCGGGACTGTTCTCGGCCTTGGGGATGCTTTTCGCCGACGTCGTGCGCGATTTTTCCGAAACGGTCATGGCCGCTTCGGACAAAACCGATCTCATCGAGGTGGCCGGGCTTTTCGGCAATCTCGAAACCCGGGCCCGCCAGATCATGGCCGAGGAAGCCCCGGGCGCGCGCATGGTTCTCGAACGCCAGCTCGACATGCGCTATCAGGGCCAGTCCCACGAACTGCCCATCCGGTTCGTGGCCGACCCGTTTTTGGCTTTCCACAACCGCCACGAGGCGGTCTTTGGCTTCAAGCATCCCAAGACCGTCATCGAGATCGTGACGCTTCGCATCCGGGCCCGGGTCATCACCGACAAACCGCAGTTCACCGAAGCCGAGCGGCTGGTGGCCGGCGTGCCGGCCGAGGCGCTTATCGGCTGGCGGCCGCTTATCTGGCAGGGCGCGGAGCAGGTGGCCATGTGGTACGACCGCGACAAGCTCTTGCCCGGCAACACCCTGTCCGGTCCGGCCCTGGTGGCCGAGACCTCGGCCACGACCTTCCTGCCGCCCGGGGCTTCGGCCGAAGTGGACGGGTTCGGGAATCTGGTCATCAACGTGGACGGTGGGCGGGCGGCGACGGCGTGACCGGCGCCGTTTTTCGGGGTTTTGCCCGGTCGCGCTCCGGCCGGGGCAGGGCGAGCGCGTGACGCTCGTCATCGGTACGCCGTGCTTTGGCGGCATGGTCACTGTGCCGTACATGCTCGCCATGATGAGCCTTAAGGACGTGCTCAACCGGGCCAGGACGCCGTTTCGGCTGCTCACCCCCTGCCACGAGAGCCTCATTACCCGGGCGCGCAATTCCATCGCCAACGCCGTGCTGCGAGACGAATCGGCCACGCATCTGCTTTTTATCGACGCCGATATCGCTTTCGAGCCGCTGCTCGTGCCGCATCTGCTCGGCGCCGGCAAGGACGTGGTCTGCGGCGTCTATCCGGTCAAGGGGCTGGACGTGTCGCGGCTGGTGGCGCAACCGGCCGACACGCCGCCGGCCGTGGCCGAGGCGGCCTGTCTGGATTACGCCGTGAAACTCAAGCCCGGCTGCCAGGTGGACGGCCAGGGGTTTCTGGAAGTGGAGTACGCGGCCACGGGGTTCATGCTGATCCGGCGCGAGGTGCTGGTAAGGCTGGCGGCGGCCTACCCGGAACTGCACTACGGCTTTGCCTGCATCAATGAGCCGGCGGCGGACAATTTCGCCTTCTTCGACACCATGATCGATCCCGAGACACGGAACTACCTTCCCGAGGATTACGCCTTTTGCAAACGCTGGCGCGACATCGGCGGAAAAGTCCATGTGAGTGTGGCAGGCAAGCTCACCCATGTGGGGAGTCGGGCGTATAGTGGGGATTTTTCGGCTTATCTGGCGCGCCAGGGCGCGCGCCGCAACGGTTGACGGGACGGAGCAGCCATGAACATCACCCCGATCACCCTCGAAGTGTTCAAAAATAAATTCGCTTCGGTGGCCGAGGAAATGGGCGTCGCCCTGACCCGGACCGCCTATTCGCCGAATATAAAAGAACGCCGCGACTTCTCCTGCGCCGTGTTCGATTCCGGCGGCGACATGATCGCCCAGGCCGCCCATATCCCCGTGCACCTCGGCTCCATGCCGCTGTCCGTGCGCGCCGCCATCGACGCCATAGACCTCGGCCCCGGCGACATGGTCATGCTCAACGACCCTTTCCGGGGCGGCACCCACCTGCCCGACATCACCCTGGTCGCGCCTGTCCACGCCGGCGGCGACACGCCGCTTTTTTACGTGGCCTGCCGCGCCCACCACGCCGACGTCGGCGGCATGGCCGCCGGCTCCATGCCGCTGTCCACCTCCATCTTCCAGGAGGGGCTGGTCATACCGCCGGTCAAGATCGTGGCTGACGGCGAAATCGTCCAGGACGTCATGGACCTGTTTTTGGCCAACGTGCGCACGCCCCAGGAGCGCCAGGGCGACTTCGCCGCCCAGATCATGGCCAACCGCACCGGCATCGCCCGGCTGACCGCCCTGGCCGCTGCCCACGGCCGCGAACGCCTGGCCGTCATGGGCGCGGCGTTGCTCGATTACGCCGAACGCCTCATGCAGGCCGCCATCGAGGCCATCCCCGACGGAACCTATGAAGCGGCCGACAGCCTGGACAACGACGGGGCCGGAACCAACGAGCCGACCCTGCGCCTGACGCTCGCCGTCGAAGGCGGCCGGGTCGAACTCGATTTTTCCCGCAGCGACCCGCAAACGCCCGGCTGCATAAACGCGGTGCGGGCCATTGTCGTGTCCGCCGCGCTCTATGTTTTCCGCGCCCTGGCCGGCCAGGCCGTGCCGGCCAACGCCGGCTGCCTGCGGCCCATCGACGTGACGACCAAGGCCGGCACCCTGGCCGACGCCCGTTTCCCGGCCGCCGTGGCCGGCGGCAACGTCGAGACCTCCCAGCGCCTGGTGGACGTCATCCTGCTGGCCCTGGCCCAGGCCCTGCCCGACCGCATTCCGGCCGCTTCCCAGGGCACCATGAACAACCTGGCCATGGGCGGCGTCGATCCGCGAAACGGCAAACCCTTCACCTACTACGAAACCCTGGCCGGCGGGGCCGGGGCCGACGCGGCCGGTCCGGGCCAGTCGGCCGTCCACTCCCACATGACCAACACCCTCAACACTCCGGTGGAGGCTCTGGAATACGCCTACCCCATACGCGTGACGCGCTACGCCCTGCGTCAGGGTTCCGGCGGTCCGGGACGGCACGTCGGCGGCGAGGGGCTGGTGCGCGAGATCGAGGCCCTTGGCCCCATGGAGGCCACCGTCCTCTCCGACCGGCGGCTGCGCGGCCCCTGGGGCTTGGCCGGCGGCGGGGAAGGGGCGGCCGGCGTCAATGTGGTGACGCGCCGCACCGGCGGCATGGTCATGCCGGGCAAGTTCCATGTGCGGCTGCGGGCCGGAGACAGGCTGTGCATCGAGACGCCGGGCGGCGGCGGCTGGGGAACGCCTTCCTGATTGCCTTTTGACGCCGCCTCGCCTATGCCCCCATGTTCCGGCGCGGTCCGCCGCCGCCGGAGGCGGGGTATTTTGCCCTTTTCATTTGGGGGTGCTTCCTGTAGCATGACCCATTTTGTATTCGCTTGCGATTTTTTCCAGAATACGACCGAAAATCCGCTGCGACGGCCCGGCCGCCAGCGAACATCTTGGAGGATGCCTTGGAATATACCGTCAATCAGCTTTCGCCTGTCAAAACGCAGGTCACCGTGTCCGTGCCGGCCGAAGAGGCCAACGCCGCCCTGGCTTCCGCCGTGGCCATGTTCCGTTCCCGGACCGACCTTAAGGGTTTCCGCAAGGGCAAGGTGCCGTCCAGCGTCGTCGAGCAGCGCTTCAAGAAAGAGATCGTCAGCGAAGCCACCACCGACCTCATCAACGTCCACATCAACGAGATCATGGGCGAGCTCAAGCTGTCGCCGCTGTCCGGCCTGGACGTGAGCGAAGCGGCCCTGACCAAGGGCGAGCCCCTGGAATATACCTTCAGCTTCGAGCACGCCCCGGCTTTTGATCTGCCCGAATACAAGGGCCAGGCCGTGGAAGAGGAAGACGTCCTCGTCTCCGAGGCCGACATCGAATCCGTCATCGAGCGGGTGCGCAAGAACCTGGCCGAAGTGAAGCCGCTGAGCGAAAATCGCCCGGCCCAGGACGGCGAAGTCGTGTCCGTCACCTTCGAAGCCTTTGAGAACGGCACGCCCCTTCCCGGCGTTCGGGCCGAGAACTTCGAGATGACCCTGGGCGAAGGCCAGGCCCTGCCGGCCTTTGAAGAGCTGGTCAAGACCATCGCCTCGGGCAGCGAAGGCGAAGGCGAAGTCACCTTCCCGGCCGACTTCATCAATACCGAGCTGGCCGGCCGCACCGTCACCATGAAGGTGGCCGTCCACGTCATCAAGGAACGCAGCCTGCCCCCGGTGGACGACGAGCTGGCCAAGAAGGCCGGCAATTTCGAAAACCTGGACAAGATGCGCGAAGCCATTACCATGTCCTACAAGAAGTCTCGCGAGGACCTGCACCGGTCCTCGGCCCAGAAGAAGCTGCTGGACAGCCTGCTGGCTTCCTTGGACTTCCCGCTGCCGCCCGCCGTTGTGGAGCAGCAGCTCGGACAGATGGTCGAGGACTTCGTGGGGCAGCTGGAGCGCCGGGGCAAGAGCCTGGAGTCCACCGGCAAGACCCTGGCCGATATCCAGGCCGAGATGCGTCCGCGCGCCGAGGAACTGGTCAAGACCCAGATTTTCCTCTCCGCCGTGGCCCTGAAGGAAGAATTGACCGTCACGCCCCAGGAGATGGACGCATTTTTCTACCGCCTCTCGACCCAGGCCGGCCAGGACGTCATCATGCTCAAGCGCTACTATGAGGACAACGGCCTCATGATCATGGTGCGCGACAAGCTGCTGTGCGACAAGGCGGCGGACCTGATTTACGCCAACGCCCTGGTGACCAAGGTCGCCCCGGCCGAAAAGCCGGCCGGCGAAGAGACCCAGGACTAGACGGAGCGGGACCGCTTCTTGCAAGAAAGAAATGAAACCAGGACAAAGCGGCCGCGTCATGGCGGCCGCTTTGTCCGGCAACCGAAGCCGGAAGGATGTGGCGGTCCCGATTTGACGACAAAAACGTCGCAAAACGTCGCCTCCGGCCTACAAAAGGGAAGCAGATGGCCACGATACCTATTGTCATCGAGACGACCGGTCGCACCGAACGCGCCTATGACATCTATTCGCGGTTGCTGCGTGACCGCATCATCCTGCTTGGCAGCGCCGTGGACGACTACGTCGCCAACCTGATCTGCGCCCAGCTCCTGTTTCTCGAGTCGGAAGACCCCGAGAAAGAAATTTTCATGTACATCAATTCGCCCGGCGGCGTCGTTTC
>JAEZEM010000147.1 GCA_023417745.1 Pseudomonadota bacterium | reverse complement strand
TGGTGGTGGTCGGGGCCGGCCCCGGCGGCTACGAGGCCGCTTTGGCCGGCGCGGCCGCCGGGCTGGACGTGACGCTTATCGAGCGCGGCAAGCTCGGCGGGGCCTGCCTCAACTGGGGCTGCATCCCGACCAAGCATCTGCTGGCCGCCACCCTGGCCGTGGAGTGTCTGGCCGCCCAGGCCAAGCAGAAGCTGACCTCGGGCACGGTCACGCCCGACCTGGCCGCTGTCCAGGCCAAGAAGAAAAAGCTCTTGGCCGCCACCCACAACGCCATGGCCGCGCACCTCACAAAAATCGGCGTGCGGCTGGTGACCGGCAACCTCACCGCCGTGTCCACCGGCTCGGCCCAGGTCAGCGCCGGCGGCACGGTGGAAGAAATCCCCTTCGACAGCCTGATCCTGGCCCTGGGGTCGCGGCCGGCCGCCTTCCCCGGGGGCAAGCCCGACGGCAAGGCCGTGCTCGGCGTCGCGCCGGTGCTGGACTTCGAGGCCGCCCCGGAGAGCTTCGTCATTGTCGGGGGCGGGGCCATTGGCTTGGAAATCGCCACCATCTACCACCGCCTGGGGACCAAGGTGACCCTGGTCGACGCCGCGCCACGCCTGGCCCCGGCCGAGGACCCGGACGTGTCCAAGGTCGTGGCCCAGGTGATGCGCCGGGCCGGCATCGACGCCCGCCCCGGGGTCAAGGTGGAAAGCCTGGTCACCGACGAAGACGGCCGGGCCAGACTGACCCTGGCCGGCGGCGAGACCGTCGTGGCCGACAAGGCCCTTATCGCCATCGGCCGCTTCGCCGCCACCATCGTGCCGGGGCTGGCCGAATGCGGGGCCATGTTCGCCGACGACAACCCCAACCGGGCCTGGCTGCGCACCAACGACACCCTGCAAACCGCGCCCGGCATTTACGCCGTGGGCGATTGCAACGGCCGCACCCTGCTGGCCCATGCCGCGTCGAGCCAGGGCGTCTACGCCGCCCGCCACGCCGCTGGCCTGGAGTCCGGTCCTTACGCGCCGGGTCCCATCCCCGGCTGCTATTACGGCTCGCCCGAGATCATGCGCGTTGGCGTCGTGGCCGCGCCCGGGGACACCATCTCCGAGGCGGCCTTCGTGGCCAACCCCATCGCCCAGGCCCATGCCGACACGGCCGGGTTTGCCCGGGTGGTCTGGAAGGACGGCCAGGTGGCCGGCATCACGGCCGTGGGCCATGGAGCCTCGACCATGGGAACCCTGGCCACGGTCATGGTGGCCCAGGCCTGGACCCGCCAGCAGGCCGAAGCCCTGGTCTTCCCCCATCCGGGGCTCGATGAGACCCTCAAGGCCGCGCTGCTCGGCGAGCTGAAGGTCAAAGCGTAAGATCGGGGGAACACGCTGCATAACGGGTGTTCCCCCGAGGCCTTTTCCAGCAGTTTTCCATGGGGAAACCCTGTTCCCCCGCTCCTTCTTCGGTCCTTGGACCTTCACCCAACCGGCAACAGGAATCGGGACCATGCTGCACCACCCTTTCGCCTCCCATGCCCAGGAAGCCGCCGGCCTCTCCCGCCGCACCGTGCTCAGGGCCGGCCTCGTCGGGGCCTGTACCCTGCTGACCCCGTGCGCCGCCTGGGCCGCCGCCAAAAAAGAACACCCGGCCGATCCCAAGGCCGCGCCGAAAGCCCCCCCCGGCCCGGCTCCGGCCACGCCCGAACCCGGCTACTACATGGCCAATAAAGCCAAATTCGTCGCCGATTTCAAAGGCGTGTGCGGCGGCGCGGAAAAATGGATGGCCGCCCGCATCCCCGCGCCCACGGCCAAAGCCGCCGCCGACGACGCCCTGCGCCGCTTCGAACTGCTGCTGCCGACCCTGCCCGACCTGGGCGGCACGGCCAACCGCAACCAGTCGTTTATCACCATGGCCGGCTGGCTCGCCGCCCTGTGCCAGGCCATGCGCGAAAAAGGCATGACCGCCAAGGATTCCGGCCGGCTGCTCTACGACCTCTACGCCGCCGACTGGGCCAGCGTGCCGCCGGCCAAAGCCCAAGCCATGGGCGCGGCCCTTTTCACCCCGGCCGCCCAGGAATCCATCAAACTCTGGGCCGAAACCACCCAGAAACGCCTGCTGCCCGGCGATTGGGTCGTGCGCGCCGTCGCCCCGGACGCCACCTTCGACGTCGGCTACGACTACCTCGAATGCGGCGCAGTCAAATACTTCAAGGCCCAAGGCGTGGCCGAGGTCGCGCCCTACTACTGCCTAAACGACTTCCTGGCCTCCCGCGCCCAGGGCACGGGGCTTGCCCGCCAGCACACCATCGCCCAGGGCGATCCGCTGTGTGACTTCCGCTACAAACGCGGCCGGCCCGTCACCCAGGACTGGAACACCGAAACGCCAAAGTTTAAGGTGGGTTGAGGGAGGGAGGAAGAGGAAGAGGCCTCCGGCGGCCAAAGGGGCTGAGCCCCTTTGGAAACCCCACCGGGGGATTGTTCCTGTTGTTGCCGAGGGGTTCGTTGGGTGTTCGTTTAAAAGAGATGGAATTTTAGAGCGATATGACTGTTACGCACACAAAATTGGTTCTGGCATCAGCTTCGCCGCGCCGCCGTGAACTGCTGGCCCTGGCCGGTGTTCCCTTCGAAATCGTCGTCAGCCCGGCACTGGAGCCGGACCCGGACGTCAACGAACATCCTGCCGCCTACGCCGCCCGCATGGCCCGGCTCAAGGCCGCCGCCGTGGCCGAGATGCATCCCACTGCCGTGGTCCTTGGCGCGGATTCCGTGGTGGCCGTGGGCGAAACCATCCTCGGCAAGCCGGCCGACGCCGCCGACGCCCTGCGCATGTTGCGGCTGCTGTCCGGCCGCAGCCATCAGGTGGTGACCGGCTGCGCCCTCTTCGCGCCCGGCCGGGAACCCGAGATTTTCACGGTCGCCACCGACGTGACCATGGGCGTGGTCTCGGAAGACCGGCTGGCCGCCTACGTCGCCACCGGCGAACCCATGGACAAGGCCGGCGCCTACGCCATCCAGGGCGGCGCGGCGGCCTTTGTCACCACCATCTGCGGCTCGTATACCAATGTCGTGGGACTGCCCCTGGCCGAAGTCGTCGCGGTGTTGGGGCGCTGGGGAGCCATCTCGCCGACGCGACCCTGAAGGCTCCCCGCGCCGCGTCCGCGACGGCGCGGCCTTGCGTTGGCGGGGGCGTCTCGTGGCCCCGAAAGGCTAGAAACCCTCACCTCTCGCAAAAACGCCATGCTGCAAACGCTGTTTACCAAAACCTCCGAGCTTGCGGAATTCAAGGCCGTCCACCACGACGACGCCGTCTTGGTGCTGCCGTTTATTGACGAGGAACTGGCGCGCCGGCTGGCCGATGTCCTGGTGCGCCGGGCGCTGCACCCAGGCCTGGTGGTGCTCGTCGAGGACGACCGGCGACTGGGCTTCATCAAGACCGCCAACGCGATCTGTTCCCGTTCGTCCTCGCGCTATTTCGGCTACCTCGCCCAGGACGTTTTTCCCAGCGACGGCTGGTTGCGGGCTGCGCTGTCCATCCTGGACGCCACGGAAAACGGCCTCCTGGCCTTCAACGACGGACGTTTTCACGGCACCCTGGCCGTGTTCGGCCTGGCGCGCCGAACCTGGCTCAAGAGTCTGTACCATCG
>JAEZEM010000362.1 GCA_023417745.1 Pseudomonadota bacterium | reverse complement strand
ACCGTGTCGGAGGTGATGTCAAAGGCCAGGGGCATCCCGGCCGGGAAGACCAGCTCGTTGACCACGGCCACGCCCTGCTGGGGATAGATAAAAAGCCATTTCCAATCGAGGCTCACCACCTCGACGGCGAGTTGCTTGTCCGGCGCGGCCAGGGGCTTGTAGGGGTCCAGGCGATGGGTCTCGATCCACAGCAGGGTGGAGAGCAGAAGGACGATGACCAGGGGGATGAGCCACATGACCAGCTCGATCTTGCCGGAATGGCTCCACTTGGGCGCGTACTCGGCCTCGGTGTTGGATTCCCGGTACTTGTGGGGGAACCACACGGCCATGATGATGACCGGGATGACCACGATGAGCATGAGCCCGAAGGCGATGAAAATGAGCCGTCGCTCGGCCTCGCCGATGGGCCCCTTGGGATCAAGCAGCGCCAGTTCGCTGCAGCCCGAAAGGGCGGCCAGGGCGCACAGCCCAAGGACGGCGGCCAAGGCGGAAGCAGTGTTGCGTTTCATGGTCTCTCCCACGTTGCGCGGTGCAAAAGGATCAGGGCGGCCAGCGGCGGCAAGCGATCAGGGGTGGCCCGAAGTCCCGCCGCAACCCGACAGGCCGTGAGTCAATGACGTCGTGCCCGGGTCACGTCCTCGCACGGCTTATCTCATTTCAGTGGCAAAATCCAATAAAACCAAACTATTATTCTTAAAAATACGTACGTATTCTTTAAGGGGGTTCGCTCAGCCCGCCTTGCGGCCAAGCACGCACAGATCGCCGGTCTCCACGCCGCAGCGCCCGCCCAAGGCTCCGGCGGACATGGCCTCGGTCATGTAGATGACGAGGCTGACGAAGCGGCAGCCGGTGAAGGTCGAACGCTGAAAATAGGCCGCCGTGTTCACCCGCTCGTCGGCGGCCACCACCACGATGTCGCACAAATGGAAGGTGCAGTCTTCCAGGGTGCTCGAATCCTGGAGAAAGATGGAACCCGGGCCGACAAGCTCGCACTTGACGAAGCTTTTACCCTCATGGACCCGGAAATAGGGCGAATAGAGGTCGGCCGCGCCGATTTTTTCCAGTTCGAAACGCTCCCGCAGGGCCAGGCTTTGCTTGTCCTGATAGGTGATGAGCTTCAAATGCCGCACCTTGTCCACGGCGGCCATGGCCAGCACCACCACCAGGGCCACGCCGGAAAAGAGCAGCGAAGTGAGGATGCCGACAAGCAGCCAGGCCCCGACGACAGGGGGCCGCAGGACGCTCGTCAGCGAAGCGACCAACAGCAGGCAGACCAGGGTGGCGACCAGGAAAATCGCCAGCGCGTGCTTGATGAAAAAATTGGCCATGGCCCCGAGCCGTCCGTCGCTTGTGCCCATGCTCGCCTCCAGACAGGGGAATATGCTTGAGCTTATTGCGGTTTCCCGGGGACAAGTCAATGCGCGACAGCGGAAATGTCGCGGCCAGGGGCAGCCGGCGCAGCGGCCGGGCCGGCGCTTCTTGACGGGAAGCGGCCAATTGGGGATGTTGCATGGAGTCGAAAAGCCCTGCCCATCCCACACGCCGTCTTCAGGAGGCGCTTCATGCCGTCAGCGCACCGTCCTTGCGCGAAGAGTCCCGCCGCGTCCCGCGCCTCTCGGCCCCACGCCCCCCGTCTGGCCTTGCTGGCCGCCGCCTGGCTGGCCCTGGCCGCCGGCTTGGCCTGGGCGACCCCCGCCCGGGCCGCCGAGGCGGACTGGGTTGACGCCGCCCAGCGCGCCACGGCCAACGCCAAGGTCACGAATCAGGCCCAAGCCCTGGCGACCTTTGCCCGGGGCGACGGGGTGGGCCGGTTCTTCGTCGGCTTCGCCCCGAACAAGCGCGCTGACGCCGCCGCTTCCCTGGCCGACGAGTCCCAGAAACAGGCCCGTCGGGAAACGGTGCGGGCAAGCCGCGACAAGGCCCTGGCGGCCATGCCCGACCTGCCGGAAAGCGTCATCCGCCACCGCTACGACAATCTGTTCTATCTGTCCGTCGCCGTCACCCCGGAGCAACTGGCCGTCATCCTGGCCAATCCCGAGGTGGACGCCGTGGAGCCTGTCGAGGTCATGGAGGCCGACACGCGCCAGGGCTTGCCCCTTATGCGCGCCACCCTTCCCCGCTCCCAGTACGACGGTACGGGCCTGTCCATCGCCGTGTGCGACACCGGCATCAATTATCTGAACCCTTATCTCGGGGGCGCGGCGTTCCCCAACGCCAAGGTCATCGGCGGCTATGACGTGGGGGAGAACAAGGCCGACCCCATGGACGGCAACGGCCACGGCACGGCCTGCGCCGGCATCACCGCCGGCGACGTCGGCAACACCGCCGACTACATTGGCGGCGTGGCTCCCGGGGCCAGACTCTACGCGCTCAAGATGACCTATGACGCCACAGGGAAAAGCTGCACCGAAGACGCCTACGTGGCCGCCTGGGACTGGAGCGTCACCCACCAGAACGACGCCCCCGGTTCGCCCATCAAGATCATCAGCACGAGCTTTAGCGGCGGCAAATACACCAGCGGGTGCGACAGCGCCAAGACGGCCATCGCCACGGCGGCGGCGGCGGCCAAGGCGGCCGGCATCACGTTGTTCAATTCTTCCGGCAACAGCGGCTATTGCGATGCCGTGCAAAGCCCGTCCTGCATCTCCTCAATCATTGCCGTGGGTTCGGTCTACGACGCCGCCGTGGGCACATATCGGCCCTGCGTGAGCGAGGACTCCTGCGTGGACAAGACCGACTCCACTTCCTGCGACTCCGGCTACTACGCCACCGACGCCACCCAGGCCGACATGGTTCCCTCCTATTCCAACTCCTCGTCCCTGGTGGGGCTGCTCGCCCCGGCCAACATGGCCTTCAGCTTGGGCATCGGGGCCAACACCTGGAACCCCAACTTCGGCGGCACCTCCGCCGCCTGCCCCTACGCCGCCGGGGCCGGGGCCGTGCTCCAGGCCGCAGCCAAGGCCCGGACAGGCAGCTGGCTCACCCCGGATCAGGTCTTTACCAAGCTTTCGACCACCGGCGCCGCCATCCTGGACCCCAAATCCAACCTGTCCAAACCGCGCGTCGACCTCCAGGCGGCCGTGGCCTCCATCACCCCGGCCCCGTCCACAGGGTTCTTGCAGGTCGGCCTGACCACGCCCGCGCCGGCCGGCGGCGCGGCCGCCTGGCGGGTGGACGGCGGGGCCTGGCGGGCCAGCCAGACCGTTGTCGGCAACCTGTCGGCCGGTTCCCACGCCGTGGACTTCAAGCCCGTGGCCGGCTGGACCACGCCGGCCGGCCAGACCGTGACCGTGGCCGCCGGACAGACCGCCAGCCTGTCGGCCCGCTACGGCCTGTCCGGGGTCAGCCTGCTGCCGCTGGACATCCCGGCCGCCATCGGCAACGCCCACGGCATAAACGAGAGCTTCACCGGCACGCTGGACAACTGGACCCAGCAGGCAGGCAGCTGGAGCGTCGCAAACGGCATGGCCAGCGTCACGGCCGACGGCTCCCAAACCACGAGCTGGTACAGCCTGTCGTCCAATGCCGGGGTCTACGGCGACTTCACCTGCTCGGCCACCCTGCGGCGCAGCGGCGCGGCAAGCAGCACCAACGCGCTCATCGTGCGCGGCACGCCGCAGCCCCTCAACACCACCGGCAGCAATTGGTTCTACGGCTATGTCTTCGGCTTCACCAACAACGGTTCCTACGCCGTCTTCGTCCTGCGCGACTGGTCTCTGACCATGCTGCAAAACTGGACCGCCAGCAGCGCCATCGTGGCCAACGATTGGAACACCCTGACCGTCAAGGCCGTGGGATCGGACCTCACCTTTTCCATCAACGGCACGCAGGTGTTTTCCACCACGGACACGTCGCTTGGCGTCGGCCAGGCCGGCGTGGCCATGTACACCGGAACCGGCGGCACGCTGGACGTCAAGAGCGTGACCCTTGATCCCTCCCCGGGCGGCGCGGCCTGGGCCGCCGACACGGCCGACGCGGCCGGAACGCTGGAAGCAGTTGGAAGCGTGGGCACGCCGGAAGCCGTTGTCGTGAAAGAGGCGGATCAGGCCGGCACGATCCGGTAAGCGGACCGATGATCCACAAGCCGGCCGCGAGGGCGCGCAAAGATCGCGCTTCCCAGTTTCCTGAAACCCAAGGAGCAATCCATGAAAGCCATCGTCGCCACGGGCGGCTTCGATCCCGACGACCCCCAGGCCTTTACGGAAAAGGAACTGCCCGACCCCGAACTCCGAGAACACGACGTTGTCGTGCGCCTGGAAGCCGTGGGCATAAACCCCGTGGACACCAAGGTCTTCGACCGGCTGGCCCCCGGCCAGACGCGCATCCTGGGCTGGGACGCCCAGGGCATGGTGGAGGCCGTGGGCGCCAAGGCCGGCCGCTTCACGCCGGGGCAGACCGTCTACTACGCCGGCAGCGTCACCCGCGACGGCTGCAACGCCGAGTATCAGGCCGTGGACGAACGGCTTGTCGCCCCGGCTCCGGCCAGCCTGTCGCCGGAGCAGGCCGCCGCCCTGCCGCTGACCAGCCTCACGGCCTGGGAAGGTTTGTTCGACCGGCTGGGCTTCATCCCGGCCGAGGGAGCCAACACCGGACGCAGCCTGCTGGTCGTCGGCGGGGCCGGCGGGGTCGGGTCCATGGTCATCCAGCTGGCCGCCTGGGCCGGCATGACCGTCACAGCCACGGCCGGTCGGCCGGAATCGGCCGCCTGGTGCCTGGAGAGGGGCGCAAAAACCGGCCTTGGCCGGGGCGATCTGGCGGCCGAGGCCGAGGCGGCGGGCCTGGGCGAGTTCGACGCGATCTACTGCACCACCCACATGGAGGAGCACTGGACGGCCATGGCCCGGGTCATTGCGCCCCAAGGCTCCGTCTGCCTCATCGACGATCCGTCCGGGCCGCTGGACCTTACGGCGTTCAAGCAAAAAGCCGTGCGCCTGTGCTGGGAGTTCATGTTCGCCCGGTCGCTGTTCGCCACCCCGGACATGGCCCGCCAGGGGGAAATTCTTGAGCAGATTTCCCAGCTTATCGACGCCGGACGGGTGCGTCCCACCCTGGCCCTGACCATCCAGGGGCTTAGCGCCGAAAACGTGCGCCAGGCCCACCTGCGCCAGCGCAGCGGAACCATGGTCGGCAAGCAGGTCATCACGGTCTAGGCCGCGCCTCGTCGGCGGCCGGCCTCCTCCGTTTCCCCAAAAACGTGTCGGCGATTTCCCCGAGCCTGCACTTTAACAACATGAAATAAAAACACTTTCCATACCCAGTGTCCCTTTGCCCTGGCCACGCCGCCAGGGCTATCCTGGTCCCTCCGCCGGCAGCCCGCCGGGCGGAGGAACCAGGCGGACGTTCGCGGCCCGACGTCTGGGCCGCCCTCCGGCCGCCGCCCGCCAAGGAGCCCTCATGGCCGACGACGCCCCCCTGGACAAGGATTTCTACCGCTACGACGCCAACCACCGTTTCGCCGCCATGTACCCCTTGCTGGCCAAGCAGATCGTCGACGACTGCGGCCTCACCGAGGGCGTCTGCCTGGACGTGGGCACGGGCAGCGCCGCCGTCATCATCGAGCTGGCCAAGATCACGAATTTTTCCATGATCGGCCTCGACGCCCGGGAGGACGTGCTGGAACTGGCCCGGGAAAACGTCGTGCGCCACGGCCTGC
>JAEZEM010000335.1 GCA_023417745.1 Pseudomonadota bacterium | reverse complement strand
CGACAGAGGCGACTCCGGCGCGGCGGCAGCGGCAGACGGCTGGTCGGCCGGCGGAGCGGGAGAGGTTATCGGGGCAGGGCTGGGAGCCGGGGCGGCTGGAACAGCAGCTTCAGGCGAGGGCGCGGCTTTTCCCGGGGAGCGCAGCGCGGCGGCCGGCAGGGCCGCCTTGCCCGGCGCGACGCTGGCGGCTTGGGCCGTCCGGGCGGGCAGCCCGGCCAGGGCCAGGCACAACAGCGCAAGAAGGGCCAGCGCCGGCAAGCGCAGCCGGGATACGGTCGTGTCGGCGACCGCTTGGTCAGGACGGCCAAAGGCCGGGACGCAGGGTGCTGCCATGTCGGCCAGGCGCTCCACGTGCCCCGGGCGGAAGACCCGGGAGCAGCGGGCGGCGCGCGTGATCACTCGAAGCAGAACTCCAAGGTGAAGTCCCCGTGTTCGGTGGAAAAGGGAATGGCCACCACCGGCCCGGAGGTGATGTGGCTGACGGTATGGTTGTCGCCGAAGATGACCGTCGGCGTGGACGAGGACAGGTTGAGGCCAAGCTGGCTTAAGCCCGCCCGGGCCTGGCCGGAAATCATATTGGTGATCTCGCCCACAGCGTCCTTGGCGTCCTGGATGATGTCGGAAATGTCGTCGCCCAGCATGTTCTTCACCATGGCAACGGCACACTTCTTGGAGAAGCTGATGGAGATGCTGCCGTTGCGGTCGCCGGTGAGGCCCACCACGGCGGAAACGTCGCCGGCGGCAGCCGACACTTTTTTGACATAAGGTTTGCCAGGCTTGGGATCAAGCTGCGCCATCATGGTCAGCACGTGCCTGGTGGCGTCGACAAAAGGCTTGGCTACTTCGGCGTCGGTCGGTTTCATGGGTGTCCTCGGGTTGCCATCGGGCAGATAGCGCGCGGTCGGCGCGGCAACGAAATCCGTATCGCTTCCGGCATTACATCAAAACCCGCGTCCCTGTCACTAGCGGGAGAACCGGCCAAACCAGCGGAAATACGCCTTGCCACGGACCAGTGGATTGCGTAGTTTCGATAAGGAAAGGTGCTGTCTTGATAGACAAAATGCATATAAATCCAGCATGTTGCCCCGACCTGAACGCAGCAGTCGCCGCGGCCTGCGCCTCCCTGCGCCAGGGGTGGGAAGCGCGCCATGCCTAGACACGCCCAGGGATATGGCGGGCAGGGAGCCAGAGCCGGGGCCAGCGTGACCGACTGGCAAGCCCTGGAGCTGCAGCTCAACCGCACCCGCGTCCTGCTCCAAGAAATCCTCGTCCACCTCCAGGAAGTGCTCAAAAGCCTGCGCACGACCCGGCCCGGGACGACCGGCTTTGCCGGCCGGCCTGAATCCGCCGGAGCCCGGCCAGGCGCGGCCAGCGCCAATGCCCGACATCGCGCCCAGACGGCCCAGGCCGCCGGCACGTCCGACCGTTTTTCCGCCAACCGCGCTCAATCCGCCGCCGGAGCCTCGGCGACCGGAACCTCGGAACGGTTTCGGTTCAAGGCCCGGCCCCATCACGAGACCAAATCCCAGACCGCCGGCCCGTCCGCGTCTCCAAACGCCGGCCAGGGCGGCTTCGGGGCGCGCCCCGCCTCGGGAGCCGGAGCCGGTTCGCGGGAACAGACGACCGGCCCGGGCACCGCTTTCGCCGGCAACGCCGGTTCGGACCGGACCGGCCAAAACACGTTTCGCGCCCAGGCCGGAGCCCACCGCGAACGCCCACGTCCCGAGGGGACCTTCCGGACCCACGCCGCCGGCCCCCAAGCCGAGGCCCGCACGGAGTCCCGAACCAATTTCCGCCAACAGCCTGGCTTTGCCGGAACAACCGCCGGCAGCGCCGGCCGGGACACGACCCGGGAAGCCTCGGCCGGACAAGGCGCGGCCGGAGCCGGAGCCTCCTCGCAGCAGCGCGCGGCCGGGGCGTCAAGCCAACATCGCACGGCCGGCGCGTCCTCGCAAAACCGCGCCACGGGCACGTCCTCCCAGAACCGCACGGCCGGCGCGTCGAGCCAGAGCCACGCCACAGGCGCGACAGGCCAAAGCCGCACAACCGGCGCGTCTCGTCCCCATGCTCGCCCCCGCCCCGAACGGACCGCCCAGGGATTTCGACCCGATGACGACCGCCAGCACCGCGCCCGGGAAATCGCCCGCCGCAGCGGCATGAACCTCAAGTGCGCCTACGAGATCCTCTGCCTGGACTATCCCTGTTCGGTGGACGAGATCAAAAACGCCTACCGCCACATGGCCCGCCTGCACCACCCCGACCTCGGCGGCGACGAGGAGGCCATGAAGGACGTCAACGTGGCCTACGAAATGGCCATGCGCTTCTCCGCCGGCCGCCGCACGGCCACGGCCTGGGCCGTCTAGCGTCGCATTTTCCGATGAAGCATGCCTCCGGCGGCCGGGGGCCTGAGGCCCCCGGACCCCCCATCTGGAGAAAGGGTTAAAGGGCTGCCCTCGCCGGTGTTCCGGACCTGAAGTGGCTGGACGATGTCCGGTTTGCGTGGACTCCTGTGTTGCAGAACCTGCAACGCAAGGAGCGTCCCATGG
>JAEZEM010000306.1 GCA_023417745.1 Pseudomonadota bacterium | reverse complement strand
TCACCGGCGGCGACCAGCAAAAGAAGGTCAAGGTGCTCTCCGGCGGCGAGAAAAACCGCCTGCATCTGGCCCTTATGCTCAAAAGCGGGGCCAACGTCCTGCTCCTGGACGAACCGACCAACGATCTCGACGTCAACACCTTGCGCGCCCTGGAAGAGGCCCTGCTCTCCTTTGCCGGTTCGGCCCTGGTCATCAGCCACGACCGCTGGTTTTTGGACCGCGTGGCCACCCACATTCTGGCCTTCGAGGGCGAGAGTCAGGCCGTCTTTTTCGACGGCAACTTCACCGAGTACGAGGCCGACCGCAAAGCGCGCCTCGGAGCCGACGCCGACATCCCCCACCGCATCAAGTACCGCCACTTCAGCCGCGCCTAAGTTCGCCCCGCCGGACAGGCTTTACAGCCGCCCGCCCCTGTTGCAGGGCGGGCGGCTTTTTTGTTGCCGCCGCTGGCCAAGGCCTGTGCCTTTTTTCCCAATCGCCTGATCGATTTTCACGGTAAATGACTAGGGATTACACATAGAGCGCGCTTTGCTCGTCAACCCACAATTCTTGAGCGATCACGAAAAAGCGACAAAAACAATAAATACAACACGATTGACACAGAACAACCATTTCCTTATCAAACAAGACAATATAGAGTTTAGGGAGGTTTATCCTGTTCCTTTCAAGGCTGAAAAAGGCCTTTTACAACCATTGCGTCACATCACCACACGGATAATTGCGTTGTCGTCGTTGTTGTTGCTGTCTTCGCACTTTGAAAGGAGATGTCGATGTCTCACCCGACCCGCGACGTTATCGGGCCGATCCAATCCGCCTCCCTGGCCATCCTGGCCGCCGCCAACCTGAGTTTTGCCGTCACCCTGGCCGTATCCCCCAACTGGCTCCAGTCGACTCCCGCCCTGCTCTCCCTGGCTGCCGTGGGCTGGGGGGTGCTGGCCGTCTGGGGCGCAGCGGTCTTCGTGCGTCTTTCGAGCCTGGCGCGCACGGCCGTTGCCGCCGCGCACGCGCTGGACGCCCTGGCCGCCGGCAATCTGGCCGCCACGCCGCCGCCGGTGGGGTTGGCCGCCCGCGACCGCTTCCGCGCCTACTGCATCAGCAACAAAAACGCCGTCACCACCATCGCCGCCTATTCCCGGGAGTTCGAGAGCAACTCCCACTCAGCCAGCGCCATGGCCGCTACGGCCAAGGACGACGCCGCCGCTATCGACGCCAGGGCCCGCCAGCTCAGCCACGACATGGAAACCATGGACGCCGCCGCTGACGACACAGCCGTCCACATCGCCTCGGTGGCCGCTTCGGTGGAACAGACGCGCCAAGCCAGCGACGAGATCGCCGCCAGCGTGGACCAGGCCAGGGAGGCTGTGGAACGCGCCGCCGAGGCGGCCCGGCGAAACGCCGTGGAAATCGCCGGCCTTGGCCAGCGCGCCGCAACGGGCGCAACCGGCCTACGCCAGGTGGCCGATTCCATTGTCGGCGTGCGCGACCAGGCGACCAATCTCCAGCGCGACATGGCCGCCCTTGGGCGCGACAGCCAGTCCATCGGCGAAGTGCTCGGGGTCATCGCCGATATCGCCGACCAGACCAACCTGCTCGCCCTCAACGCCGCCATCGAGGCGGCCCGGGCCGGCGAGTCCGGCCGGGGGTTCGCCGTGGTGGCCGACGAGGTCCGCAAACTGGCCGAAAAAACCATGACCGCGACCCGGGACGTGGGCAAGGCCATCGCCTCCATCCAGGCCATGGCCAGGGGCAACGTGGCGGCGACCGAACAGGCCGTGGCCGCCGTGGAAGCCAGCGCCCGGCTGGCCGAGGAGCAGATCGCCGGGGCCGAGGGGCTCATGCGGGCCATGGGCGACGTCGGCGGCGAGGTAGGGGCCATCGCCGAGACCGTGGACACGCTCAAGGACATGATCTTCACCAGCTCCAGCGCCACGGAGGAACATTCCCAAGCCACGGCCGCCATTGCCGAAAGCCTGTCCGGCGCGGCCCGCATCGCCGAGGACATGCGCGGGCAGGCCCGTCACGGCCTGGACGCGGCCCGGGACATCTCCGGCCGGGCGGCCGGCGTGGCCGAATCCGTGGCCGGCATGGCCGCCGCCTCCCAGCAAGTCAATTCCTCGTCCCGGGAACTGACGCGCTTGACCGGCTTGCTGACCGACCAGATCGGCCAGTTCGAACTTGGCCGGCCGCCCTTTGACATCGCCGCCGTCAAGACGGCCCACCTGGCCTGGCGGGCCAGATTGGAGTCGATCCTGCTTGGCCACATCCGCCTCGACCCCTCGGAAGTGGCCGATCACCACCAGTGCCAGTTCGGCAAATGGTACGACGCCGATGGGGTACGCTCCTTCGCCCGACACCCAATTTTCGAGGAGATCGGCCGCCATCACGAGCAGGTCCATGCCCTGGCCCGCCGCATCGCCGCTCTCGTCGGCCAGGGCAATAACGGTGAGGCATCGGCGCTCATGGAACAATTCGAGGCGGTGCGGGTCAAACTGTTCGACGCCCTCAACCGGCTCTATCTGGAAAAGACGGCCTGAGGCCTGCTCCAGTCGCCAGCGCCCGGCTGGAGAGTCCGTCGATGCCCAGGCGCACAAGCCGGTCTGTCGACGGGCCGGGATGCCTCCCAAATGACAACGGCCGCCCCGAAATCGGGGCGGCCGCTTGTTCCAGGTTCTCTTGGCCAGATGCCGTAAAGATCACCCCCTGAGTTTAGCACGCTTGTCGGTTGCCGACGCCATGAAAAAAGGCCGCCCACCGGACGGCCTTTTTGACTGTCGCTGCAGCGCGTCTGGAACAACCCGGCAGACGTCAGCGATTTTTGACCCGCTGCACGGCCACCATGGACTCCAGATTGAATTTCTTCACCCGATACCCCATCTGCCGGGGCGTGATGCCAAGTTCCCTGGCCGCCTTGTGCTGGATGCCGCCATGGCGGCGCAAGGCGTCGATGATGACGGACTTTTCCAGGCTTTTGAGCGACGGCGCGCCCTCGCCCTCGCCGCCGAACTCGCTTTCGTAGCTGTCCTCGCGGCTGGGGATGGTGAGATAGGGCCGGATGAGGTCGGCGTCGATGCGCTCTTTTTCCGCCAGGATGACCAGCCGCTCCACCAGATTTTCCATTTCGCGCACGTTGCCCGGCCAGTCGTACTCCTTGAGCACGGCCAGGGCCTCGGTGGAAAAGGTCAGGTTGCGGGCGTATTCCTTGGAAACCTTGTTCAGGAAATGGATGATGAGGCTTTGGATGTCCTCTTTGCGCTCCCGAAGCGGCGGGGTCTGCAAGGGGAAGACATTGAGGCGGTAATAAAGGTCCGGACGGAACGCCCCGACCTCGGCCAGGGCGGCCAGATCCTTGTTGGTGGCGGCCAGGATGCGCACGTCCACCTGCCGGGTCTTGTTGCTGCCCAGGCGCTCGAATTCCTTGTCCTGGAGCACGCGCAGAAGTTTGGCCTGCAGCCCCAGGGGCAGCTCGCCGATCTCGTCGAGGAAGATGGTCCCCTTGTTGGCTTCCTCGAAACGGCCGGGCTTGGTCTGGTCCGCGCCGGTGAACGCGCCCTTTTCGTAGCCGAACAGTTCGGATTCCAGCAGATTTTCCGGGATCGAGGCGCAGTTGACCTTGATGAAAGGATAGTCCTTGCGCTCGGACAGGTCGTGGATGATGCGGCCGATGAGCGTCTTGCCGGTGCCGGATTCGCCAAGCAGCAGCACCGTGGCCCGGGTCGGGGCGACCTTTTCGATCTGGCGCTGGACGTCCTGCATGGCCAGGCTGCGCCCGACGATGTACAGCCCCCGGGATTCCTGGGAAAGCTTGAATTTGAGCGAAACGTTCTCACGCTTTAAGACCTCGACCTTGGCCTCGTACTTCTCGTTGAGGCTCATGAACTGGCCGATGAGGGTGGCCACCACCGTCAGGAAGGCCACGTCCTCGTTGTAGTCCACCTCGTCGCCAAAAAGCCGGTCCACGTTGAGCACGCCGATGGGCTGGCCGTGGAGGATGATGGGCACGCCGACAAAGGAGATGCGGTCGCGCTCGATCTT
>JAEZEM010000293.1 GCA_023417745.1 Pseudomonadota bacterium | reverse complement strand
TGGCCAGCCTTTCGAGGTCGGCCGGCGAAGCGTCGTAGAGGCCGGCGTAGTGGGCGCACCAGTTGCTGGAAACGGCCAGTCCGTCCAGGCCTTCCAGGTCCACGGGCACGGCGGCGGGCACGAGTTCGCCGGTGCCGACCACGACCACGGTGAAGCCCGACTCCCGGGCGAAGCGTTCCACGGCGGCGAAGGCCCCGTCGATGCGGGCCTGCTCTTCGGCCTCGGTCAGGGGCGAATGGCGCAGGGAATAGTACTGCTCGGAGAAACTCAGGAACGCGAACCGGGGATCGTAGCGTTCGACCAGCTCCAGGGCGACGTCGGCCACCCAGTCGTTGCAGGTCGCGTCGCGGTCGCCGGGATAGGGCCGGCGGCCGACCAGGCCGGCGACCATGTCGACCAGGGGACCGCTTGCTTCCCGGGGTTGGCCGGTGCGCAGGTCCACGGTCTGCTGCCACTCGCGGGCGTCGAGGATGGCCAGGCTCATGAGCACGCCTCCTTGGCGGTTGCGGGGTCGGGGTCGCCGCGCAGGGCGACGGCCGCGCCGCAGCGCGGACAGGCCCCGCCGTCCAGGTGCACGGCCTGGAGCCGGTCGCCGCCGCAGCCCAGGCTGTGGCGTTCGATGACGGCCTCGCCGCAGCCCGGGCACAGGGTGTTGACCCAGCGCGAGCCGATGAAATTGTGGAAATAGACGTAGTGCAACTTGCCCCGGGCGGCTGCCTCGACTTGGGCGCCCACGGCCGCCACGCTCGGGTAGTCCTCCTGACGCATCTTGTATTCCGGCAGCAGCCGGAAAGCGTGCCAGGGGACGTCGGGTCCGACCTCGGCCAGGAAGTCGACCATCTCGCCGAGTTCGTGGCTGTTGACGCCTTCGATGACCGGGGTGGTCACCTCCACGTGGGTGGTCCGGGCCAGATCCTTGATGTTGCGCAGGATCGGCCCCACGTTGGGAACGCCGAGATAGTCCCGGCAAAACTGGGACGACAGGCCCTTGAGGCTTACGTTGACGCAGTCAAATATCGCCCCCAGGCGCGCCGTTCCCTCGGGCGTGGCGTAGCCGTTGGTCAGGCAGCCCATGACCAGACCGGCCGTTTTGGCGGCGGCGGCTACGCGTTCCAGGGTCGGCAGGGACACGGTGGGCTCGTTGACGGAAAAGACGATGGCCCGGCAGCCGCGCTTTCGGGCCGTGGCGACCAGCTCCTCAGGGGCGACGTCGAGCATGACGTCCTGCTGCCCGGCCGGATCGACCTTGACCACCTCGGCGTTGGCGCAATAGCGGCAGTCGAAGTTGCAGCCGGCCGTGCCGACCACCAGGCAGCGCGCTCCGGGCCAGGCATGGTAAAAAGGAATGGTCTCCATGCGGGCCGTGGCGTAGGCGCACCAGCGGTCGGGAAAGCGTTCCTCCACCTGGCCCCGTGGGGCGTGGTACATGCGGCAATAGCCGTAGGTGTCCGGTCCCAGCGGACAGCGCCGCTCACAGACATCGCAACGGATCATGAGAGCTCCTTGGCGAGGCGATCATTGATGTTTCCGCTTCGGTTTCGTTGGCGTCAAGCGCTGAACGGCAGCAACCACACAGCGACGGCCGCCGCCAGCAGCACGGCGTCGCCGGCCCCGAGCGTCAAGCGCGAGGCCCTGGCCGGCGGCGCGCCGGAAATGCCGCGCAGCTCCAGGGACAGGGCCAGGTCCGTGGAACGGCGCAACTGGGCCAGAAAAACCGGGATAAAAAGCGGCAGAAAGTTCTTGGGATTGCGCAGCCGCTTGGGGTCAAACCCCCGGCAACGCTGGACCTCGACCACATGGGCGGCCAGGGAAAACACGCTTGGCAACAGCGTGACCAGGGCCGAGCAGAAAAGCACCAGCTTTCCCGGCAACCGCAGCGCCCGCAAGGACAGGAGCAGGTCGGAAAAGGTCGTCCACTGGACGACGAGGATGTCGGCCAGGAGCATGACGAGCAGGCGCAGTTCAAAAACGGCCAGCCAGGAAAGCCCCAGCATGAGGCCTTCGCGCCAGGTGTCGGCCTTTTCCACGCCGCCAAGCAGGAAAAGCGCGGCCAGGGTCGGCAGGGAGGCGATACATACGCCAAGGGCCAGCCAGACGATGCGGTCGAACTGCCGGGAGGCGGCCAGCAGCCCGGCCAGGAGCAGGTTGACGCCGACCAGGATGCGCCAGTCCGGACAGGCAAAGGCGTAGACGGAAAGCGACACGGCAAAGGCGCACTTGGACAGGGCGCTTGCCTGGCGAAGGATGGTCGTCATGGGGCCAGATGGGGGTTTGGCCGGTCCGAGGCGACCCGGCCGTTTGCCAGGGTGACCCAGCGCGTGGCGGCCATGGCGGCAAAGGCCTCCTCGTGGGTGGCCAGGAGCACGGCCCGGCCGTTTGCCGCCTGGCGACGGACCTCAGCGGCCATGGTCGCCATGTTGGCCGCGTCCAGGCCCGTGGTCGGCTCGTCCAGGCACAACACGGCCGGTTCGGCCACCAGGATGGCGGCCAGGCACAGCCGGCGTTTCTCGCCAAAGCTCAAGGAAAACGGCGC